>NZ_JAHLRC010000005.1:0-103547 GCF_018919545.1 Citrobacter sp. S46_ASV_140 | reverse complement strand
GGTCACCGGCGAAGGGCAAATTCTCTATGACGGAACCTGCGATTTACCGACTCTGGAAGGCCCGAAGGTCTATAAGCGCAACGACTGGTATTACATCTTCGCCCCAGCCGGAGGCGTGGAGTCAGGCTGGCAAACCGTGTTGCGCGCCCGGGACATGCAGGGCCCATGGCAGACGCGTAATGTGCTTTTTCAGGGCGATACGCCGGTTAACGGGCCGCATCAAGGGGGCTGGGTAGAGGGCGAGCAGGGGGAATGCTGGTTTGTCCATTTCCAGGATGCCCATATCTATGGCCGGATCGTTCATCTGCAACCGATGTTCTGGGGAGATGATGACTGGCCGCGCATCGGCGAGCAGATCGGGGAGACGGGTGTCGGACAGCCAGTATCTCAGTGCCCGTCTCCTTCGGGATTGCTCGCTGCTGAGCACGGTGGCCCACAAACCAGCGATGACTTTCACCACGGTGTACCCGGTTTACAGTGGCAATGGCAGGCCAACCCGCAGCCACAGTGGCGTAAAGCGGGCAGTGGTGGACTTCATCTCACCTTCCAGCCCGTGCGGCGCGAGGCGCTTTACTGGTCGCCCAATCTGCTGCTGCAAAAATTCCCCGCCAGGACATTCAGCGCACAAACGGCATTGCAGCTTGATACCGCACGGTCGGGAGATGCCGGCGGCCTGATCGTGTATGGCGAGCGCTACGCGGCATTATTGCTTGAACACGGCGATAATGCCTGCCGTTTGCTGTGGGTGTGCGGCTGGATGAGCGACAGCGGTCAGGTACGGGAAGAGACTGAGTGTATAACCCTGCTTGCCGGTTCACAGTGCCAGTTGCGCGTCGAAGTGGGTACAGGCGGCATTTGCCGTTTTAGCTGGCGGAGCGACGGCGAAGAATGGCAGAGTTGTCCCCGCACCTTTGCCGCCGGAAAAGGCAAATGGGTGGGTGCTAAACTGGGGCTGGCGGCCCTAAACCTGCACGGCCAGGCAAGCGAAGGCAGCTGTCTGTTTTCCTCTTTTACAGTGAACGTCCCGTAATGCGTAATCCCCGCGTCGACGGCGCGGGGTATTGATTAACCCCAGTCTAGCCCCCACGGTGAGCTTGAAAACCGGCTTCTCGCAGCAGGGGAAAGGACGGCATCTGGCACACCGGTGTATCGGTAAACCTCATCCGGCATGTTCAACGGTGTTATCTGCTCCACCATTTCGGCCAGGGTCGGCCGGGATGCTGCTGGCCGGTGCTATGGATGTGGGTTTTTCTACCATGACGCGATGGGTAAACCAGTCGGAGCGATGTTCTACAGTGACCAGAGTAGCCACTCTACAAGCAGGCAGTTCCGGCAGTTACTGTGGCGTTGCCGGATCAGGCAGAGTATCAGCCGATGTGGAAACGGTTGGGACAACAGCCCGATAAAATGCTTCTTCCAGAGTCTGAAAAACGAGTGGGTGCCAGCGACAAGTTATATAAACTTTAGCGAAGCTGCTCATGCGATCACAGACTATATCGTCGGGTATTACAGCTCGCTAAGGGCGCATGACTATAACGGAGGGTTACCCCCAAACGAATCGGAAAGCCGATACAGGAAAAACTCTAAAGCGGTGGTCAGTTTTAGTTGACCACATCATATCGAGCGAAAATTTTAGAAGATGAGATCGCTTTTCTAACCTAAATGGAGCGAGACAAACCTTTTCTTACTGATGTTAATGTTTTTACGAGGAGCCGTCCCTGGCACTCAGTTTCTCGCGAGTTGGACCTTGAAAGTAGATACTACCTATATGGCAACTACGCGGTTGAGCGAGTACAAAACGAATAGTTTCCCAGACTGAGCGTCCATTTAATAAACGTTCCCCCATTCTGGATTGACTATCAACAAACGTATCTAACCCTGTAAGTTCGAAATCCGGTGGATACAACCCGGTCACACGTATATTTTCTTCGGACAACTGGTGTGACAGTTTAGTTGTGAATCCGCTAAGCCCGTGTTTGCTGGCAAAAAAAGCGGGATGCGCAATTGAATCCGTAAAATTCGGAATCCCACATGAAGATATTATTGAGACGACATCCGCGCTTTCTGAACGTCTTAACCCAGGCAACAATGCATGAGTCAGTAGAATCGCACCTGTCAGGCCTGAACTGATGGTATTGATAATTTCTGCGTCTGGTTGATCGTCTAACGTTCCTGACAGCCACTGGGCGGCATTGAGGATTAAAATATCGATGGGCTTGTCTGAAGTTAACAACTGTGAAGAAAACTGCGAAAGGGATTCAGGCTGGGTTAAATCACAGATATATCCTTTTGCAATCCCGCCTTCAGCCGCGATGATACTGCAAGTTTTTTGAATATGATCAGCACGCCGCGCGCAAAAATCCACCTCGACGCCTTCTTGCGCCAGCCACACGCACAGCGCCTGGCCAAATCCTCCGCCTCCACCCGTAATTACAGCTCTTTTACCTCTTAGCATCTTCATCCATCCTTTTCTTTATGACTATGTGTGGATATAAATATACATGAGGAGGTGGATTGGCATCTTTCAATTAGTGCCATTTTTACATGAGGAATAGGGATAGGGGACTTGCAAAGCCAGCGTCTGGCGCGGACTGAGCGTTAGGTTATTATATTCTCTGCAAGGATATGTATGCGCTATACACAAATTTTAATTGTGCTATTTAGTCAGTAAATTTGTTTAGAATACCATTCCTCTTCTGTTTATAAAGACAAGAAGAGGGATGTGCTAATCATTTAGATATCAGTAGCCTGCAGCCCTGTTGGCTTCTTTGATGCGATTGTTTCTTGCGTCTTTATCGTGTTGGTCTTTTGCCTGCATTATCCCACTTGCAGCATCCACCCAATCATTTGCGGTACAACCTGACAATACCATACTCAACATTAATGCAAACGCATACTTCATTTTAACTCCATCATTCATTATTGTATAAATAGCGTCTGTGTAATGCTCAATGTATTTAACGCTAATGCGGTTAATTTAACAAATAATCATATCTCAGGCAAGGTGAGGATTTCGAACCCGTACATGTAATGGGTAATTCATAATGATTAGCTGAAATAATTGAAGGGGCAGGGTAGAAATAACACTGCATAAAAAACGACATATCGTATTGCGCGGATTATTAAACAGCGAATTAATTAGCCTCTGTGACAGTGGTTACCTTTACGCGTCAACGCATGGCTGCGCCACTCCCGGCGATTGTCATTCGTCGGGAGCTATCTTTAATTATCGAACCTGTAGTGCTTCGAGTTCAGAACACCGGCAAACCCAGTCCTTGCTTTACTTCTTTTAATGTCTGCTGCGTGACCTCGTGCGCCTCTTCGCTTCCTTTTTTGAGCATCGCCATCAGCATACCTTTATCCTGGATGTAGGTTGCCCGCCGCTCGCGCATCGGGGCGATAAGCTCCTGCAAGCACATCTCCAGCTCGTTTTTGCATGTCCGGTCACCCAGCCCGCCGCGCTGATAATGTGCTTTCATCTCCGCCACTTTTGCTTTATCCGGATGAAAAGCATCGAGGTAAGTAAATACCATATTGCCGTCAATCTGCCCCGGATCGGACACTTTTAGATGATTGGGATCGGTGTACATTGCGCTGACCGCATGATGAATGGCCTCTTCGCTGGCGGACAGGAGTAGAGTGTTGCCGAGCGATTTTGACATTTTGGCATTACCGTCGATCCCTGGAAGACGGCTGGTCTCACTCAGTAGCGCTTTACAATGCGACAAGACAGAGGTCGGTAACAGACTATTCATCTTATGCACGATCTCATTGGTCTGTTCGATCATGGGCAACTGATCGTCGCCGACGGGAACCACCTCGGCTTTGAAGGCGGTAATATCTGCCGCCTGGCTGATGGGATAAACCAGAAAGCCAACCGGTAACGAGCGGGCAAATCCTTTCTGCGCAATTTCGTTTTTGACCGTAGGATTTCGCTCCACGCGAGCCACGGTAACGATGTTCATATAAAGCGCAGTCAGCTCGGCGAGGGCGGGCAGGGCCGACTGCAGACAAAGGGTGGTGAGTGACGGGTCGATTCCTGCGGCGAGGTAATCAGCCAGCACTTCGGGAATATTGTTGCGGATCTTTTGTGGTGTGCTGCCGTTATCGGTTAGCCCTTGCAGGTCAGCAACCAATATAAACTGCTGATAATCATGTTGCAGCGTGGCGCGCTGGCGCAGAGAGCCAACATAGTGGCCGAGATGCAGCGGGCCAGTGGGACGATCGCCAGTGAGGATGATAGTTTTATCGTTCATGTAAGACTCCTTAATCAAAAAACCGAAAGGGGTCTTTAAATGCAAATAACCGCCTTTCGGCGGTTATTTAAAATGGGGAAAACACATTCTGACCGCCTTTAAGAAGGCAGCCACCACAGGTTGTGATTAAACGCGGTGATATCGTGTTTTGTGTTCATCCAGTCAACATATCACCGCCTGGCACAGAGGTAAAGCAATGCGCGGCGTACTGACGTATCTTAGCTCGCTTCCAGCATGCCAAAGCTCACGATGCGCGAACGGCCTAACTCTTTCGCGCGATACAGCGCCACGTCTGCGGCGCGCAGAAGATTGTCGCTTTGGGCGTGCTGCGGATAGCTGGCAACGCCGATAGAGACATCAACGTGACCAATCTCTGAGAGTCCAAAGCGCAGCGACAGTTCGCGTACACCATTATAAATATCTGTCGCAAAGCGGTTGGCGGCCTGCTCATCCGTATTGGCCAGCAACACCAGAAACTCTTCACCGCCGTAGCGGAAGGCCATGCCGCTGTCATGGACAACGCGCTGAATAGTGGTGGCGATACTTTTTATCACGCTATCGCCCGCCTCATGGCCAAAGCGGTCGTTAATATTTTTGAAATGATCGATATCGATCATCAGGCAACTGATTGGCTCTTTGTTACGCACTGCCTGGCTCATCTGGGTGCGCAGCGTATCTTCCAGATGGTGACGGTTGCGCAGGCCGGTTAGCGGGTCGTAGAGCGCTTTCTCCAGCAGCGCATCACGCAGGCGCTGGTTGGCTAACGCCAGACCGAGTGCTTCCGCCATCAGTTCCAGATACGCGCGAGAGGGAGCGGAATCATTGCTGAGGTTCTGGAATGAGAGCAGGCCGATGGCTTCACCCTGGGCAATCAGTGGCACGCACAGGGTATGCTGCTGGCATGATTCCGATAGATGGTAGCAGGCGATATCGGGTTCGCCTTGCACCGGTGGATGGCTCTGACCGCGGCGCACTGCCCAGCATTCGTCCGGGTGGAAAGCATCCGCTTTGCCCTGCGGTGAAAGCCATTGCGCAACGCAGCGCATTTGCCAGGGCTCTCGATCCAGTATGTAAAGCCGCCCGGCAATACCGGGAGCAACATTCGGCGCAAACAGCTCTGCCACATTAATGACATCGGCAAAATTCTCGCAGCCTTGCAAACGTTGAGTCATACGTGCGAGCAGCTCGCGGATTGACCAGTCGGCGTCTCGTTCTTTCTCCAGTCGCTGACGTGCCAGGCCGTTCTCGCGAAAAATGCGGATCGCCTGTGCCATATCGCCGATTTCATCGATCTGATTAAAGCTGGGTGTCTCAACGGCGTAATCCTGCGACGCCAGACGGTTAACCACATCGCTCAAACGCACCACGGGACGCAGTACGCGGCGTTTTAAAATAAAGCCGAGAACGAACAAAAATAGCAGCGCCGTCAGCCCGACCATCACTTCCGAAGCCGTACGTAGCGTGCGCGATGTCTGAGTGGCATCTTCAATGGTGTTGCGTACGCGGCTGTCGAGTAACTGACGGAAATGATCTATCCGGTCCTGGGCTCGCTCCAGTTCCTGTTCATAGGATTTGCCATACAGCAGGGCGATGGCCTGCGACTCTTCTCCGCGCGCGACGCTGGCAAGCGCCGCAGCTTGCTCATCCTGCAGGGTATCAACAATCTGCAGCCCTTCATGCAATAGCGCCAGCTCTTCATCCGTCGCCCCAATGTCTTTTAGTTTCGACAGCCGCTGTTCAACGGCTTTCAGCGACGCTTCTTTCTGGCGGTAGGCGTTAAGCGCTTCCGGGTCTTTTGCAATAACATATTCGCGTGCCAGACTGGACAGCGACCAGGCATCGAGCTCGACTTCTTCGGTCAGTTGATCGAATTGATAACGCTGCTCCACCACCTGGCGTTCGGTGTTATCGGCGCTGGAGGCCATCAACATGACAACGCCGGAGGCAATGGTCAGACACACCGTCGCGCTGTAGGCCCAGTTGGTGATTGTGGCAATTCGCACTGATTAGTTCCTTCTGCGACGATTAATGAATAAGCATGATTGAAATTATAGGAAACGTATGATTTTGCGTGAAAATAAAAAAGGCGGTCTCAGGACCGCCTTCTGTTATCGTCCTGCCATCATAAATCTGGAGGATTTTTTCCTTCTTCCATAAAGGCTTCGTCGATTCCTTCCACGTTACCTTCATGATCGCGCCCGGAAAACAGGTTCCAGCAGGTAATGAACAGTGCGGCAATCAGGGGGCCAATCACAAAGCCGTTAATGCCGTAGATCTCCATTCCGCCGAGAGTGGAAATCAGAATCAGATAATCCGGCATTTTGGTGTCTTTACCCACCAGCAGCGGGCGCAGGATATTGTCCACCAGCCCGACGATAATCACGAAGAAGCCAACGATAAACAGCCCTTGCCACAGCTGGTGCGTGGCGAAGAGGAATATTGCCGCAGGTACCCAGACGATCGCTGAGCCGACCGCGGGCACGAGGGAGAGAAACGCCATCAGCGCGCCCCACAGGACGCTGCCGTCGATGTCGACAATTGCAAACGCGATGCCGCCAAGAATACCCTGAACCAACGCCACGACCGCTGTGCCCTTGACCGTTGCCCGCGTCACGCCGACGAATTTGGCAAACAGGTGCTGTTTGGCAAAATCAGAAAGCGGTAATGAGTCCAGAATCTGGCGCACCAGGTACGGCCCGTCCTTCAGTAAGAAAAACAGCAGATACAGCATGATGCCAAAGCTAATAGCAAAGCCGAATGTCCCTTTACCAATCAGAAACGCGCTGCCGGCGAGGTACTGTCCACCCTGCAGTACAACGTCGGACAGTTTTTTCTGGATCTGCGCGACGTTATCCAGATTATGTTCTGCGAGGAATCCTCTGGCCCAGTCAGGAAGATACGAAATAATGGCGGTGACCACTTCCGGGAACTGAGTGTCGTTTTGTTGTAATTTGGCATACACCACGTTCAGCTCAATAGCCAACGAGGAGAAGATCACCATCAGTGGGATAAAAACAATCAGACAGATGATGCCGATGGTGAGCAGTGACGCCAGCCCGTTACGTTCGCCAAGCGCGCTGCGCAGTCTGTTTTTCACCGGGTTAAAGATGGTGGTTAAGATTGCGGCCCACAAAATGGCAGAGAAATAGGGAGACAACACATCGAAGAACGCCCAGGTCACGAGGGCAAGTATGAAAATGAAGAAACCTTTAGTCAGTCCGTTAAATCGCATTAGTGAACCCTGTAATGAGAAGCAGTCCCGACTATAGAACCGTTCAGGGGAATTACCAACTTTCGCTGCGCATATTTTCTTAAATTGGTTAACCTGTTTTTCGTAGGGAGCCTGCGACAGATAAATAACGTACGCTATGATTTATTAGTGAAACAGTCATACTTTTCTTCCCGAAAAAGGGCGTCAAAAAAGAGGGGGCGTTATGAACACTCAACCTGTCATCGGGATTAGTGGATGTTTAACCGGCTCAGCCGTGCGATTTGACGGCGGGCATAAACGGATGGGATTTGTGATGGACGAGCTGGCTCAGTGGGTGACTTTTAAACCTGTCTGCCCGGAGATGTCCATCGGTTTGCCTGTACCACGCCCCGCGTTGCGTTTGGTTCAAACCGCCCAGGGGAATATCCGCATGTGTTTTAGCCATGCGCCTGGTGAGGATGTGACCGATAAAATGTCCGATTTCACCGCTTCATATATCAATGGGCTTGGCGGTCTGTCGGGTTTTATCGTCTGTGCTAAATCACCGAGCTGCGGAATGGAGAGAGTGAGGCTGTATGACGAAAAGGGAAATCGTGGGCGAAAAGAGGGAACCGGTCTGTTTACCGGCACCTTAATGGAAACCTACCCGTGGTTGCCGGTCGAAGAAGATGGCCGCTTGCACGATCCGGTGCTGAGGGAGAACTTTGTCGAGCGAGTGTTCGCGTTACATGAGCTTAATACGCTGCGAGCCACTGGTCTTACTCGCCACGGTTTACTCAACTTCCACAGTCGCTATAAGCTCCAGCTTTTGGCTCATCACCAGGCGGGTTACCGGGATATTGGCCCTTTCGTGGCCTCGCTCCATCAGTGGGATGATTTGGACGCTTTTTTCGTGGTATATCGCGAAAAGCTAATGGCGATCCTCAAAAAGCCCGCCTCACGGAAAAATCACACCAACGTACTGATGCATATTCAGGGCTACTTCCGCGATCGGTTGAACACCCGCCAGCGCGGAGAGTTGCGTGACGTTATCCTCAACTATAGCGGCGGACTGCTGCCAATATTGGCGCCACTGACTCTGCTCAAGCACTACCTTGCTGAATACCCAGACAGCTATTTACTTACCCAGAACTATTTTGATCCTTATCCGAAGGATTTAGCCCTACGGTTAATGATTAATTAGCCTGATGGCGAGTAAATCTGGGGCAGAAATATCCGTTGTTCGCGAAGGTTATCCCTGCCGTTTTCTGATGCGTTTAAGCAGGGATAATTTTCACGGTGTGTAATCGATGAGACAATGCGGCCCGCACCCACGGGCAAATGTGCCGACCGCGATTTAACCGTTTCTGATTTCCTCATCGATACAAGGCTGAGGTTTGCCAAACAGATATCCTTGCGCGAAATCGCAGCCCAGAGCCTGAAGTCTTGTCAGTTGCTCCTGCGTTTCAACACCTTCTGCAACAGCCTTCATATTGAGAGATTTCGCCATACCCGTGATCAGTTTGATGATAGTCAGGGCGTCTTCCTGCGTAGATATCGAATGCACAAAGGACTTGTCTATTTTGATTTTATCGAAGGCCAGTCTGCTGAGGCGCGAAAGAGAAGAGTATCCGGTACCAAAATCATCGATGGAGATTTTTACCCCCAGGGTCCGGAGCTTATTAAGCGTATTTATCGGCGTAGCACTCTCGGTAAAGAGAGAGGATTCAGTCACTTCCAGTTCGAGGCGGTCAGGTGGAAGTCCAGTTTCTTTCAGAATGGTTAACACGATTCCTGCAAAGGCCTTGCTGCTTAGCTGGACAGGGGAGACATTGACTGAAATTTTAGCCGGAACCGCCCAACCCGCGGCTTCCCTGCAGGCAATTTCCAGCACCGCTTTCCCCATCTCATTAATCATCCCTGTTTTTTCAGCAACAGGAATAAAGCTATCCGGCGACAGGAGGCCCTTGAGAGGATGGACCCAACGAATTAGCGCCTCATAGCTGTATATTTTCTGACTGAAAGAATCGACAATAGGCTGGTAATACACCACGAACTCTTTGTTGACTATTGCTAATGCCATATCATGCTCAAGCGTTCTGCTTTCCTGCAATTTTTCTAACATTCGTTGCCGGAAGACTTTTATCTTGCCAGAGCCTTCATTTTTGGCTTCATAAAGGGCCAGATCGGCAAATTTATAAAGATAGTCGGAGCGACGCTCATTTTCTGAGATAACAATGCCAACACAGGTAGTTATGTTGATAATTGTGTTGTAAATGGTGTAGGGCTGGCTGATAAACTCACATATTTTCTGGGCTCGCGACACGGCCCGACTTTCTGTCAGGCCACTTGAGAGAAACGCAAACTCATCCCCGCCTAAGCGATACAGCGTATCCGACGTAAGGCTTGTCGAAATCAGACGATCGGATATCTGGCGCAGTAACATATCACCGGCATCATGACCATACGTATCATTGACCTCTTTGAATCGATCTAAATCAAACAACATCACAGTCACAGCATCGTTATTTTTCTCTGCCATTTCGATTGTTTTATTTAAATCGCTCCAGAATAGCTGACGGTTATTCATCTCGGTGAGCGAGTCATGGTAGACGTCATATTCCAGCTTGGCATTCTGAATCTGTAGCTTTTCCTTCGATTTTTGCAGTTCTTCGGCAAGACTCTTGACCTGAAGGTGCCCCCGCAGAATATTTCTGTTTTGATAAAAAATGAGCACGCCCAGAATCGCACTCAGTATTATTAGCAGTACAGATGTCGTTGAGTAAATATAGTACAGCGTTTGAATTTTTTGGTTGGCGTTATTAATCGAGTTAACATCTTTGTTTAATGCGCCGGATGAAAGACGCCCAAGTTGTGCATCCAGGGTATGCATTTTTTTCAGATATGCCTGGAGTGCTGGACGGTTCATTTTCTCGAGATTATCATCCAGATAACTAAGGATATTTTCAAGTGTTACCGCTAGCTCACGGTGGGCTATATTGCTTTCTATGTAGCGCCCCAAATCACCTTCTTTTATCAAATCACTCTGGCTGAGCATAATGTCGAGACGCATGCGTACATCATCAAGATTCATCGTATCATCGATAGTGTAAAGACCAAGCAACGATTCAAATCGGTAATATTGAGATACCAACTGAGCGGCAGACCAGGAATCGGTGTAGTGAGTCAGTTTCTGTAGCTCTTGTTGCCTTTCATGCACGAGGAAAGAGATATATCCGGTCGAAATAAAAAGAAAAAAGATGATGCCAGCCAGTATTCTGTTCATGATGTTCCTCTGAACGCTTACTCAATATCCATACTACTGACCTGCCATGCAGACCTTGAATAATAAATCTGATTATTTAGTTCCGGCATGCTGTCATAGGGGTACACAATGAATAATGGGCCTTTATCACGGATGCGCATATATTTTCCGTTGATTTTTAAAGCAAGGATGGCATTGTATTTTTTGAAATCACTGAGAGGGATAACGGTGGTGTAATCATTAAGCGCTGTGACCTTTACAACGGAGCCGCTCGCCCCAACATAATCCATGAGTTTTTGTAGTGGAATACCCGTAAAGGTCGTACGTCCATTATACCAGGGGGAGGTGGTCTGAAAACTTACCATGCCCAGCTTCTCAAGGCTGGCGGTATCAAAAACCGCTTTCCCGTCTTCATTTGTATTTTCAATATTACCGGATAACGTTAAAAGAACTTTACCAGTGGGCCTGGAAAGTTCACCCGCCCAAAGCTGGGTGGAGAGCACAACGCTTACCAACATGACTATTAACCGCATTCTAACCTCACCAATCAGCCGGATGTAAAAGAATTATAATTTAGATATCACGCTATTTATATATTCCGCCTGTCTATTATTGGTGATGTGAAACTATTTGTATTTTAATTCATTTAAATCAATGGGTTGCCATGCTTAATGGTTATGAATATTTATTAAATCAGGAGAAGTCTGTTATTAACGGACGGTGATTTTTGTTGTGTCTGTACAAAAAACAATCACTCTGTGGTTGTTAAAAAATCACACGATCATAAAGGTTTATTTTTTTGTGCAGCGACAGGGAATCGTTGTTTTATCGGCGGGTAACCTTGTTGAATAAATCGAACTTTTGCCTATTCCCGGGATTAGATTACACAGGCGTAGCAGACGTTCAAAAATAGTCAATTATCAGGAATTCAAAATATGCAAAATCACCTACGGGATCGTCAGCAACTTAATGAACTTATCAATGGCTGGATGCACCGCGATTGGGGGAATATGCCGCGCTGGCTTGCTGCCTGAGCCAGGCGGATATACCTTGCTGAGCGCCGCATAACCGGGTTTATTCGCCAGCCTGAGCCGACTGGCGGGCATACAGATACGCGGTTGCTCTGGAGACGCCCAGATGCTGCGCCACTGTGTCCATAGATTTTCGTACGTTCAGCAAACCGTCTTTGCGTAATTGTTGAATCAGTCGTTTACGGTCTTCAGGTTTCAGGGCGCGGGCCGTCGTTGCGCATTTAGCGGCAAAGTCATCGATACGCTGGCGGATGACTTCATTACTGCCGGGATCGATATGTTCCTTAATGGGGGAGTCCGCGGTTTCAGTAAAACGCGCAAGGGCACTCTGCATGCCACGAAACAGCGTCATATCCACGTTCAGACAGAGTGCTGCTACGTATTTGCCTTCGTCATCCTTGATGCCGATGGAGGTACTTTTCACCGGGCGGCCATCGGCAAACTGGTTGCTGTAGTTGGCAATAATGCTGGGAAATTCAGGCGATGCGATTCGCGCCAGACCCAGTTCTGTTGCCGGTTGGCCGGGTTCTCGCCCGGACAGGTTATTATGGATGGATAAAATGGCATGTTCAGGATTTTTGAGATCATGAACCACCACTTCACAAAACGGAGAGAAGGTCTCGCTCAAGCCCCTGGCGATAGTGTCAATTTGGCTGAGAAGTGAGTTGTTATCGGTTTTTGGCATGCCAGTCTCCTGCGGTGATGCCTGTTGCCATAATTGCGGGCAGTTTACAGTGAGCAGGGTTCGCTTTTCCAGACGCGAGTGTTCAGACGGTAATAAGGTATCCGCATGGCAGATACCTTATTAATTACTCGGCAAGGAATTCACTGTAGCGGCTGATATCCACGTTCCCGCCGCTGATGATAATGCCGATTTTCTTGCCGCGAAGTTCAGTTTTGCGCGCTCTGGCGGCGGCAAAACCCAGACAGCCAGTCGGCTCCACGACAATTTTCATTCGCTCAGCGATAAATTTCATCGAGGCGACTAATTCATCGTCTGAGACAGTCAGAATATCGTGCACATTTCGCTGGATAATCGGAAACGTAATATTCCCGAGATGTTGGGTCTGAGCACCGTCAGCAATGGTTTTCGGCGTATCGATATGAACAATCTTTCCGCTGCGAAACGACTGTTGACCATCGTTTCCTGCCTCTGGCTCGACACCATAGATGATGCAGTCAGGTGACAGATGCCTGGCTGCCAGTGCGGAGCCCGAAAGCAGGCCGCCGCCGCCCAGACACACGAAAAGAACGTCTAGCTGACCCACTTCTTCAATCAGCTCTTTTGTGGCGGTGCCCTGGCCCGCAATCACGTGCGGATGGTCGTATGGCGGGATCAGCGTCAATCCTTGTTTCTCTGCCAACTCCCGCCCGATTTTTTCACGATCTTCGGTATAGCGATCGTAAATCACCACATTTCCACCATAGCCTTTTGTGGCTGCAACTTTAGCCGCCGGGGCATCATGCGGCATGATAATCGTCGCCGGGATCCTCAACAATTTTGCCGACAGGGCAATGGCCTGTGCATGGTTGCCGGACGAAAAGGTGACGACGCCCGCAGCGCGTTGTTCTGGCGTGAACTGGCGTAACGCATTCATGGCTCCGCGAAATTTAAACGCGCCCATTCTCTGGAAGTTTTCGCACTTGAAGAAAACTTCAGCACCAAATTCGTCATTAACCGTTCGGGAGGTCATCACCGGCGTTTTGTTGGCATAGTCGGCGATGCGCTCTGCCGCGGCGGCAACATCGTTATAATCAGGCAGTGTCATTTCAGTCATTGTTGTTCACCTGTATGTCGTTAAACGTCATGCTTGTGGGGCCAGGGCAATAGCTTCAACTTCCAGCGCGAAACCATAATGAAGTTCTGCAACGCCCGCTACCGCGCGGGAGGGCCGGAAATCACCGATCCACTCCCCATAGATTTTGTTAAACGTTGGCCATTGGTTGATATCTGTCACATAGACGCGTACTGACACCAGGTGCTGTCGAGAAACCCCTGCGCCAGCCAGGCAGGCATCAATATTCTGCAGTACCAGCCGCGTCTGCTCTTCAAAAGAGGCCTCGGTTTTTTTTTCGCCATCACTCGTGACCGGCAACTGACCAGAAATGAAGACGAATCCGCCAGCCGTTGTACTGTGTGAGTAATGACCTGCAGGCGGAAAACCTCCTGCAGATGAGTTCAATGTAATGTCCACGGACATAAGAGAATCTCCTGTAGTTAGTGGTAATTCATTTTGTATAAAATAATACTGTTTGTATTATTTTATACGCTTTCATACCGCGTTCGGCTAGTGATAGTTTTCAAAGGTGATGATTTTGTGAACTATGGCAAACGTGACCCACGTTATATAGCTATCCTGGCGCGGTGAAAGAGGGGGAACGCTTTTGATGAGGGTAAAGCAGGGGAGTGAAGAAGCGCCCCGGGGCGGGGCGTTAAAGCCAAAAATTAGCCGATATGGCCGTGGTTAATCTTACTTAACGGTTCATTGATATCGAAGATTTTGCACGTCACGTCTTCCACACCCAGGTGCTTCAGGCGAGCCGTGTGTTTTTTGATATAGGCCAGAGCGCTGTTTTCATCCTGAAACAGGTAGATGCCACCCGCTTCGTGGTTTGCTGCGTTCTCGGTCCAGATTTTCCAGATGAAACCCGGCTCCTGGTTGATGGATTCTGCCAGTTCAACAAGCTGATGTGACATCTCAGCGCCAAACGGACCAGGAAAATCAAAGTGTATCTGCACGAGTTTGTTCGCCATAAATCCTCCATGGATTGGTTAATTCGGGTAAGGCTGCTAGCGTAACAGCACCTTACCCGTCAGATAAGTTACTGCTTGTCCACCAATATAAACACGCGTTCCTGTCAGTTGGCAGCGTAAATCGCCGCCGCGTTCAGAGACCTGGCGCGCCAGCATCTGCGGTTTATTCAGTTTCGCAGCCCAGTAAGGAATCAGCATGCTATGCGTCGAACCGGTAACCGGGTCTTCTGCGACTGCTTCACCCGGGCAGAAGAAACGGCTGACGAAATCGTATTCCCCGTCACCCGGCGCGGTGATACATACCATTTTCCCGAGGGGAATCATGGCGTGGATATTCGGGCGCACAGCCTCAACCTGCTGTTGATTCTCCATCACGACCATGTAATCGCGCGCGACGCGCACTTCTTTATATTCGGTGATGCCCAATGTTTCCAGCAGTAAGGCGGGCGGTTCGGCAGGTTCGCTTTGCCAGGCAGGAAAATCAAGCGTCAGCCAATCACCGTTGCGCGTGACCGTCAGTGGACCCACAAAACGGGTGGCAAAATGGATGGTCGCTTCCGGGTAATCCAGATGTTCAAAGATGACATGTGCGGCGGCAAGCGTGGCATGCCCACACAGATTAATTTCGCCTTGCGTGGTAAACCAACGCAGCTCGAAGCCATTCTCACTAGCGACAAAAAAAGCGGTTTCCGACTGGTTATGCTGCTGTGACATTTTTAATAATATTTCATCGGGCAACCAGTCATCGAGCGGGCATACTGCTGCGGCATTACCGCCAAACGTCGTAGTGGTAAAGGCATCTACCATGTAGAAATCGATTTGTTGCACGGTGTAACCTCTCATCGCACTCAGGATATCCCACACTCTATCATGCAATGATTGTCATTGGTTAAGCGCCCTGATTCGCCAGTGTGGTAAAAATTCGCTATCATCCGTTTCCACACTTCATCCTGGCCGCTCATGTCTACGATCCTCGATACCTTTATTGCCCCGCCTTGTCATGAGGAGATAGCGATCCTCTATCAGGACGAGCATCTGGTGCTTATCAATAAACCCACCGGACTGCTTAGTTTGTCGGGGAAAAACCCGCAGAATCTCGATTCGGTACATCACCGGCTGGTACAGATTTACCCCGGCTGTACGCTGGTACATCGGCTTGATTTTGGGACGTCAGGGCTGATGGTGATTGCCCGTAACAAGGCTATCAACGCCGCGCTTTGCCAGCAGTTCAGTCAGCGCGCGGTAAGCAAGGTGTATAGTGCGTTGTTGTGCGGGCATCTGAAAAACGATGAAGGCGTTATAGATGCAGCGATTGCCAAAGACCCGGCGCTGTTTCCACTGATGTCGATTTGCGCCATTAACGGTAAACCCGCGCGCTCGCGCTATCAGGTTATTGAGCGTTTTCATCATCGCCAGCAAGATGGGGCGTTACTCGCTTTGACGCGGGTACGGCTGACACCTGAAACCGGGCGTACCCACCAGTTGCGGATCCACTGTCAGCAGTTGGGGCATCCCATTTTGGGGTGCGATTTATATGGTGGGCGTCTGCTGCCAGGCACCGAACGGACGTCGAGACTGATGCTGCATGCCAGTGAACTGCATTTCAGGCATCCGGTCAGTCAGGAATGGATGACGGCCCAAAACGCCAGCCCGTTTTGAGGATATAAAAAAGCCGCCAGATGGCGGCTATTTGGGGATTATCGTGCGGCGCGTTGTAAAATAACCGCTGACGGCTGGCGCTGCAGAAAACGCATCCGCAGCATCATTAACACTGCCGCAGAGGTCAGGCCGATAATAAAGCCCATCCAGAATCCTGCCGGTCCCATCCGGTCAACCACCAGATCGGTCAGCGCCAGAATATAACCGCTCGGCAGACCCAGTACCCAGTATGCCGTAAAGGTAATAAAGAAAATGGAACGCGTATCTTTATAACCACGTAGGATACCGCTGCCAATAACCTGGATAGAGTCCGATATTTGATACACCGCGGCCAGTAACATGAGCTGCGCTGCCAGAGCGACAACTTCCGGGTTATTGTTGTAGAGCAGGGCAATGTGCTCACGGAATGTTACGGTGAAAATCGCCGTCACAACCGCCATGCAGACGCCGACGCCCAGACCTGTTCTGGCTGCGGTTTGCGCATCCAGCGTGGAACCCTGGCCCAGACGATAACCGACTCGAATGGTGACGGCTGCAGCCAGAGACATCGGCAGGACGAACATTAACGAGCTGAAGTTGAGCGCGATCTGGTGTCCGGCCACGTCGACAATCCCCAGCGGGGAAACCAGCAGCGCCACCACAGCAAACAGCGTCACTTCGAAAAATAACGCCAGCGCGATAGGTAAACCCAGCTGTACCAGGCGCTTCATTACGGCGGTGTCCGGTTTCTGGAAACCACGCTCATTACGGATATCACGCATCGAGCGTGCGCGTTTAACGTATGACAGCATGGCGATAAACATCACCCAGTAAACCGCCGCTGTTGCCACGCCGCAGCCCACGCCGCCTAGCTCCGGCATGCCAAAATGCCCATAAATGAAAACATAGTTAACAGGAATGTTCACCAGCAGGCCGAGAAATCCCATCACCATCGCCGGTTTGGTTTTGGCCAGACCTTCACACTGGTTACGGGCTACCTGGAAGAACAAATACCCCGGCGCGCCCCACAGCAACGCACGCAGGTAGCCGACGGCTTTATCCGCCAGCGCCGGGTCGATGTTATGCATGGAGCGAATAATGTATCCCGCGTTCCAGAGCACGATCATAATCAGAATGGAGACGCTGCCCGCCAGCCAGAAACCCTGACGTATTTGATGGGCTATACGATCGCGGCGCCCGGAACCATTGAGTTGCGCAATCACTGGCGTCAAGGCCAGCAGCAGTCCGTGACCAAACAAAATGGCCGGCAGCCAGATAGATGTGCCAATGGCGACGGCCGCCATGTCCGTGGCGCTGTATCCGCCCGCCATGACGGTATCAACGAATCCCATTGCGGTTTGAGCGATTTGCGCAAGAATCACCGGAATTGCCAGAGCTAATAACTGACGCGCTTCACTTACATACTTTTGCACGTGTACACCACTATATTGTTGTTATTTGAGAGACTAAAAAAGCCGCCTTATATGGCAGCAAGGAGAAAAAGCAGGGGAAATTTCAGTCTATTGTAGCGAGGAATACGTAATTCTCCAGTGAAAAAACAGGCAGTAGCGGCGCATTGCTGGCAACCTGAATTTCCACCTGCTATTGTGCTGTGCAGAGATGTCTTAATTCAGTTCAGGAGTTAGAAGTATGTTTACGGGTATTGTGCAGGGCACCGCGAAACTGGTGTCCATTGATGAAAAACCAAATTTTCGTACGCATGTTGTGGAGTTACCTGAATATATGTTGGATGCGCTGGAGACCGGCGCATCGGTTGCCCACAATGGGTGCTGCCTGACGGTAACCGAAATCAACGGTAACCAGATAAGCTTTGATCTGATGAAAGAAACGCTGCGTATCACCAATCTGGGTGACCTGAAGGTTGGGGATTTGGTCAACGTTGAGCGTGCGGCAAAATTCAGTGATGAAATTGGCGGACATTTAATGTCGGGCCATATTATGACGACCGCCGAAGTGTCGAAAATTCTGACCTCGGAGAACAACCGCCAGGTGTGGTTTAAAGTTCAGGATCCGTCGCTGATGAAATACATCTTGTACAAAGGATTTATCGGAATTGATGGCATCAGTCTGACGGTCGGCGAGGTGACACCGACGCGTTTCTGTGTGCATTTGATCCCGGAAACGCTGGAACGTACGACGCTGGGTAAGAAAAAGTTAGGCGCGCGGGTCAATATCGAAATCGATCCTCAAACCCAGGCGGTGGTTGATACCGTTGAGCGCGTACTGGCGGCGCGTGAAAGCGCCATCAGTAACGTAACGGGTGAGGCGGGAGCCTAAGCCAGAGTGTAAAACCCCCGTTGGCACGGGGGTGATAACGATTAGCGGGGAACGCGCAGGCCGTGTTCAACGCCGCGGGAAAAAACCACCTGCCACAGCTGAATGTCGCGAGCACGAAACGCACCGGCGCAGGCGTTCAGGTAATAGCTGAACATCCGTTTAAAGCGTTCGGTATAGTTATCGGCGATTTCAGGCCAGGATCTCATGAAACGCTCGTGCCATGCCATCAACGTTGTATCGTAATCCGCGCCAAAATTATGCCAGTCTTCCATCACAAAATGCGGCTCGCTGGCGTTGGCAATCTGGCGAACTGACGGTAAACAGCCGTTCGGGAAGATATATTTATTGATCCACGGATCAACGTTATTGTCGGTCTTTTTGGAACCGATGCTATGCAGCAAAAAGAGGCCGTCGGGTTTTAAATTACGATCAACCACCTCAAAATAAGTCGCGTAGTTCTTCGGCCCCACATGCTCAAACATGCCAACGGAGACAATGCGATCAAATTTGTCGTTCAGGTCGCGATAATCCTGCAGCAAAATTGTGACATCCAGCCCCGCACAACGCGCCTGCGCCATTTTCTGCTGTTCTGCCGAAACGGTCACGCCCACCACGCTAACGCCATATTGTGACGCCATAAACTGGGATAAGCCGCCCCAGCCGCAGCCAATATCGAGCACCCGCATGCCTGGCTTCAACTGCAGTTTTTCGGCAATCATTTTTAGCTTCGCCTGTTGGGCAGATTCCAGGGTATCGGCATCTTTCCAGTAGGCGCAGGAATACTGCATATAAGGGTCCAGCATGCGGGTAAAGAGATCGTTGCCCAAATCGTAGTGTTCTTTGCCGACGACCCACGCACGTTTTTTGGTCTGTAAATTGAACAGGCGAGCCGTGGCGATACGTAGCGTGTCTTTAAAGTGGCGGGGGAGTTGGTTTTCAAGACCGGCGCGCAGGACTTTACAAAAAAACATGTCCAGCCGGTCGCATTCCCACCAGCCATCCATATAACTTTCGCCCAACCCTAACGATCCTTCCTGCAATACGCGTTTGAAAAAATCGGGGTTCGTTACGCGAATATCTGCCGGTGCCGGACCATTAATGGTAATACCTGCACGGCTCAATAATTCATTGGTGATGCGGTACCAGTCATCATCCGGTACGCTGACGTCTTCTATACACGATGAACTCATAGCTTCTCCATCACTGGTCGGTGATCAGAACCTTAAAATAGCGTAGACGCTTTTTTGGGCTTTGTGAGAACTCTCACGGAATTAATCCGCGAATCTATAATCCGACGTAGAACAGAGGAAGGGAGGAACCCTTGCCGAAAAGACCATCCATGGGAAAACGGGAACGTTCTTGTCCCCGTTAACACATAACAATTATCGTTTTTTTAACAACCGGAAATCAGTATAGGCCTGAATTTTTGACGATTCAACCAATAAATATTAGCAGGCTAATCAATTATCAAGGGTGATTACTAGTGAGACTCACCGTGGGCAATTTGCGCCCGATCATCTGTGTGCGGGGCGTTAGCCTTCTGCGATTGCATTTTGTAACCCGTGGCCGCCAGCAGCACCGTTGTCAGCATCACGCTGGTGGTGGTGAGCAGCGGGGTGGCGATCAACCAGGAAACCACAAGGCTTGCCAGGAAGCATAAACCCAGTTGCAGTGTGTTCTGCAATGCCGCTGCGCGTCCCGTAGCTTGTGGGAAAGGACGTAACGCCTGAGCCACAACAATTGGGTAGATTGCTCCATTGGCAATCGCCATAACGCAGAATGGGATGAGGATTTCAGCCAGCGCAACATGGTGAATAAATCCGGTTGCCCAGGTGGCCACTACGCTAAAGGCATACAGAATGAGTAACCAGGGCAGCAGCTGACGGCCCTGCCATTTTTGCAGCGCAGCGCGGCAGCCGTAACCACCAATTAAGAAAGCGATGGTTTGCGGAACATAACTCAGGCCAATCACCGCCGGACTGTAGCCCATTTCGCTGAGGATGAACGGGGAACCCGTCAGCCAAGCGAAGAAGCTCGCGGAGCAGGCGGCATAAATCAGCACGTTTCCGCGGTAAACTTTTGAGCGCAACAGGGTAGCGAAAGTCAGTTTATCCTGGCTGTCGTCGCGTGCTTTAGCTGTTGGTTTTAAGCGCAGAGCCGGAAGCATCAGGATTAGAGTAATGGCAAACAGGGTGGCGAAAATGGCCTGCCAGGAAAAATGTACCAGGATCCAACTGCCTAATAACGGCGCTAATGCCGGGGATAACCCGACCAATGGCATAATGGTGGCAAAGATGCGGTTTACTTTTTGTGAAGGATAATAATCGGTGACCAGCGCCTGCCAGATAACCGATGCCGCACAAACGCCAACGGCCTGAACAAAGCGCAGTACCAGCAGACCGGTGGCATTTTCAACCCACAGCATGCCCAAACTGCCCAGCGCGAAGATGGATAAACCCAGCAGCAAAACTGGCTTGCGACCATAGTGGTCAGAGAGCGGCCCCCACAGAAGTTGCGCGACGGCAAAACCCGCTAAGAATAAGCTAAGGCTGGCGCTGACGGCAGATGCAGGTGTCTGCAGATCGGACTGAATTGCGGCGAAGGCGGGCAGATACATATCCGTTGCCAGAAAGCCGAGTACGCTAAGACCCGCCAGCCAGACTAAAAATCCTTTCCCAGGTTGCATCATCATTTCTCTTTTTTTAGCAGTAGAACAATGCCGCTGAGTGTAGTGAGTGTAATTCTTGCTGTGAAACGCTAATATTTGCTTACTGATTTCAAATTTTTTGTAGGCAGAATATGTGGTCGGAATATTCACTTGAAGTTGTGGATGCGGTTGCGCGTAACGGTAGCTTTAGTTCGGCCGCGCAGGAGTTGCACCGCGTACCCTCGGCGGTAAGCTACACCGTGCGTCAACTGGAAGAGTGGCTGGCGGTGCCGCTTTTTGAGCGACGCCATCGGGACGTGGAATTGACGCCTGCCGGTGCATGGTTTCTCAAAGAAGGCCGCTCTGTTATCAAAAAAATGCAGATCACCCGCCAGCAATGTCAGCAAATTGCCAACGGCTGGCGCGGGCAGTTGGCGATCGCGGTAGATAACATTGTCCGCCCGGATCGTACCCGACAGATGATCGTGGATTTCTACCGTCATTTTGATGATGTGGAGCTGCTGGTTTTCCAGGAGGTGTTTAACGGTGTCTGGGATGCGCTGTCCGATGGGCGCGTTGAGCTGGCAATCGGCGCCACGCAGGCGATTCCGGTGGGGGGGCGCTATACCTTCCGCGACATGGGAATGCTGAGCTGGAGCTGCGTGGTGGCAAGCCATCATCCGTTGGCGTCAATGCCCGGACCGCTAAGCGACGACACGTTGCGCAACTGGCCGTCGCTGGTGCGTGAAGACACGTCGCGTACGCTTCCTAAGCGTATTACCTGGCTGCTGGATAACCAAAAGCGCGTTGTGGTGCCTGACTGGGAATCTTCTGCGACCTGTTTATCTGCAGGTCTGTGCGTGGGCATGGTACCGACGCATTTTGCCAAACCGTGGATTGATAGCGGCAAATGGGTCGCGCTACAGCTGGAGAATCCATTTCCTGATGCCGCATGCTGCCTGACCTGGCAACAGAACGATACGTCGCCAGCATTGAGCTGGCTGCTGGACTATTTAGGGGATAGTGAAACGCTGAATAAGGAATGGTTGCGGGAGCCCGATGAGGCTCCCGCACCACAGTCTTAACGACGGTAATCGCGGAACGGGCCGTCGGCAACGGAACGGCGCTCTACCAGGCGCGGATGAACCTCGATAGACTGCGACTCTTCACGTTTATTCACAATACGGTCTAACAGCATGTTGAAGGCCGTTTCCCCCAGTGAATCTTTAGGCTGGTGAATGGTCGTCAGAGCCGGCGTGAAGAAGCGGGCGTTGCGCACGTTGTCGTAACCGATGAGCGAGACATCCTGCGGTACGCGCAGTCCCATCTCGTCAGCGGCGCACAGCGCACCCATCGCCATGATATCGCCACCGCAGAAGACGGCGGTAGGACGATGCGACTGTGACAGAATTTGCTGCATGGCGCGATAGCCCGATTCAGGCTCAAAATCGCCCTGCACAATCCAGTTTTCAGGAACTTTAATCAGCGCTTCTTCCATCGCTTTCATAAAGCCTGCCAGACGCCCGGCTCCGGTATTACGCTCCATTGGTCCTGGGATCACGCCAATCTCACGATGACCGCGTTCTACCAGATACCGACCCGCCATGTAACCGCCTTCGAAGGCGTTATCAATGACCGTATCGGTAAAGTCGGCTTTAGCTTCGCCCCAGTCCATGACGACCATCGGAATATGGCGGTACTCTTCGAGCATCGAAAGCAGCGACTCCGGATACTCAGAACACATCACCAGCAGACCATCAACGCGCTTTTGCGCCATCATCGACAGATAAGCCTGCTGTTTTTCGAGGCTGTTCCATGCGTTACCCAGAATCAGGGTATAGCCTTTCTGGAAACAGTTTTTCTCAACGGCTTCGATAATTTCAGCGAAATAGGCCGCTTCGCTGCTGGTGGCCAGCAAGCCAATAGACTTGGTGTGATTCACCTTCAGGCTGCGCGCCACGGCGCTCGGAGAATAGTGCAGCTCTTTGATCGCCGCCCAGACAGCATTACGCGTTTCTTCCGCGACAAAGCGCGTCTTGTTAATTACGTGTGATACGGTTGTAGTGGAAACGTTTGCTCGCTTCGCTACATCTTTAATTGTTGCCATTACATCTCACTCCAGACCATATCCTAAGCTCCTGAGAATACTCCAGGTAAACGTTTGCCTTAACACACCCTTAGCGCAACGTAAGGGTTGCGGCACGCCGGGAAAACGACACGGAACGTCAGGAAGGGGTCAATGGCCGGTACGCTAATCAAGTAAGCGTGGAATTTTGTCTGATCTTAACGAAAAGGGGAAGAGTTAAAAGCAGTTATCAATATAAATCGTGAGAGATTTTTGCTTTCAAGTGTGTAAAAATGCGCAATATCACTTTTTGTGTGGGAATAAAAAGGAGAAAACTTGATGAGCACCGATCTGAAATTTTCGTTAGTGACTACCATTATTGTTCTGGGTTTGATCGTCGCGGGTGGCCTGACCGCAGCGCTGCATTGATTTCCCCCGAGGGAGTTCGCTCTCCCTCATCCTTTCCGCTTGCCTTTCCCGTCGATTGTTTGCGAATAAGCAAAAGTCTTTTGCAATTTTGTTAACTTTATTAATTTTGCGATCAATGTCATGCTTTTGACTCTTATTTTATGTCGCGCCCCGGCTCGACGTTACGGAGTCGAAATATGAAACTCAATTATCCTTTACTGGCGCTGGCGATCGGCGCGTTTGGCATTGGCACCACTGAATTTTCGCCAATGGGATTATTGCCCGTCATTGCCAAAGGTGTGGATGTCTCGATTCCCGCGGCCGGAATGTTAATCAGCGCGTATGCGGTTGGGGTGATGGTGGGGGCTCCGCTGATGACATTACTGCTGTCCCATCGTGCGCGACGTAATGCGTTGATATTCCTGATGGCGATTTTCACGCTGGGCAACGTGCTTTCGGCTATCTCGCCGGATTACACCACCCTGATGTTATCGCGTATTTTGACCAGTCTGAACCATGGGGCATTTTTTGGTCTTGGCTCCGTTGTCGCTGCAAGCGTAGTACCCAAACATAAGCAGGCCAGCGCCGTGGCAACCATGTTTATGGGGTTGACCATTGCCAATATTGGTGGCGTTCCTGCGGCGACCTGGCTTGGTGAAACCATCGGCTGGCGTATGTCGTTTATGGCAACGGCGGGTCTGGGCGTCATCTCCATGGTCAGCCTGTTCGTCTCATTACCCAAAGGTGGGGCGGGAGAGCGCCCGGATGTCCGTAGCGAACTGGCGGTACTTATGCGTCCGCAGGTGCTGTCGGCGCTGCTGACGACCGTTCTGGGAGCCGGGGCGATGTTCACGCTTTATACCTATATCTCACCAGTGTTACATACGATCACCCATGCCACACCGGCGTTTGTGACCGGTATGCTGGTGCTGATTGGCGTTGGCTTCTCAATCGGTAACTATCTTGGTGGCAAACTGGCTGACCGTTCCGTCAACGGTACGCTGAAAGGCTTTTTACTGCTGCTGATGGTTATTATGCTGGCCATTCCTTTCCTGGCGCGTAATGAGCTGGGTGCGGCAGTCAGTATGGTGGTCTGGGGGGCGGCGACGTTTGCGGTCGTTCCGCCGTTGCAGATGCGCGTGATGCGCGTTGCCAGCGAAGCGCCTGGATTATCATCGTCAGTCAACATTGGCGCGTTTAATCTGGGGAATGCTCTGGGTGCCGCAGCCGGTGGGGCGGTGATTTCCGGTGGGTTGGGCTACAGCTTTGTTCCGGTGATGGGGGCAATTGTGGCGGGGCTTGCGCTGCTGCTGGTCTTTATCTCGGCGCGCAAACAGCCTGAAGAGGCTTTCACTACCGCGAATTAATGCTAAAACGCAGAAGGGTTCTCCTTCTGCGTCATCTTTTTTATGCTGCGAAGTTCTTCGCAACAAATTCCCAGTTCACCAGCGCCCAGAAGTTTTCCAGGTAGCCAGGACGGGCATTGCGATAATCGATGTAGTAGGCGTGTTCCCATACGTCAACGGTCATCAGCGGCGTCGCGTCGGTGGTCAGCGGTGTACCTGCATTGGAGGTGGAAACGATAGCCAGTTTGCCATCCGTTCCTTTTACCAGCCAGGTCCAGCCAGAACCGAAGTTTTTAATAGCGGCATCGGTGAACTGCGCTTTGAAATCCGCAAAGCTGCCAAAGGAGGCGGCAATTGCTTCGGCCAGTTTACCGGTAGGTTCGCCACCTGCGTTCGGTGCCAGGCAGTTCCAGTAGAACGTGTGGTTCCATACCTGTGCTGCGTTATTGAATACACCGCCTTCAGAGCTACGTACGATCTCTTCCAGTGATTTGCCTTCAAACGCCGTGCCTTTAATCAGGTTGTTCAGATTAGTCACGTAAGTTTGATGGTGTTTGCCATAGTGATATTCCAGCGTTTCGGCAGAAATGTGCGGTGCCAGAGCATCTTTGGCATACGGTAATGCAGGTAATTCAAACGACATTGCTTCTCTCCTTATTATTTATATTGAGTACACACAATAGCCTCATTGTGAGTAAGGATAGGGTAGCAAATTGAAAGGTTATGCAAAAGAAGAACTTACCCTACAGCATGTCCTGTAGGGTAAGTTTTTAACGAATTGTTTTTGGCGTCATTACCCGACGAGCGCCCACATAGTGGCGCTGCCAGTAATCTTCACTCAGAGAGGTGATTTGAATTTCCTGACCGCTGCGCGGTGACTGAATAAACTTACCGTTGCCAACATAAACGCCAACGTGATCGGCAGTTCCACGCCCCTGGGTACGGAAAAATACCAGATCGCCATTTTTCAGTTCGCCACGTTCAATCGGCGCAGCATCGCGCAGATGATACATTTCGTTCGCTGTACGTGGAATGCGGAATTTCACCAGATCTTTATAGGCGTAATAGACCAGACCGCTGCAGTCAAACCCGGTTCTTGGTGAGGTGCCGCCCCAGCGATAAGGCTTGCCGATTTGGTTCATCAGCGTGGACATGGCGGTTTTAGTGGCTTTCTGCACTTTCACTTTATGCGCGTCAGCCAGCGTCGTTGGTACGGTGGTTTTCACTTTTACACAGCGCGGCTTATGACCTTTGCGCGGCGTGCATTTTTCAGTCCAGGTAACGGCAGCGGTTTGTGCTGCGATGTTTTTACCACGACGGTTTGCCGTTTTAGTCGACTTTGCCGGAGCGGCAGTGCGATGTTTAGAAGAGGAAGCGGTTTTGGTGCTGGTTTTGCTGGTGGTTTTTGTCGCCGTTTTCTTGCTGGTTTTTGTTGTTTTTTGGCTGGTTGTTGCGCTTTTCTTTTTATCTACCGTTTTGATGGTGTGGGAATGGGTAGGTGTCGTCCTGGCCTGCTTGGAAGCATGAGCCATGGGCGTAAAGGGCAGTGTAGTAAAAAGTAAAGCACAGAGCGTGATCGAGATTCGGTTTATCCGCGCCACTGAGCAATCCTCTGGTAAGGCAGGTCTATCATGCCTGCGTGTGATTTTCAAAACTTGATGATTCTAATCTATAGAAAGAGGGAAAGTTAATAGCTTTTTTGTTTAAAACTACGTTTCGTAACCGACCGCAAAAAAAATCAGCAATTAAAGTTGGCGTTGGTGAACGAATAATCAAATCCACAGGCTTTAAAGGGATAAGTGAGATTGTGAATGCAACTTTTGGCGTCAGGGGATAAAATAATAACGCGTAATGAAAATGTTATTTTCCGTTGCCTGTCTGACCCGCTACAATGTCAGACTACTGCCGTAAAAGAAGTTTAAGGAAGCAAGATAATGAGCACCACTATCGAAAAAATCCAGCGCCAGATCGCTGAAAACCCGATTCTCCTGTACATGAAAGGTTCCCCTAAACTGCCAAGCTGCGGTTTCTCCGCTCAGGCTGTGCAGGCGCTGTCCGCCTGTGGTGAACGCTTTGCTTATGTTGATATTCTGCAGAACCCGGATATTCGCGCCGAGCTGCCGAAATACGCAAACTGGCCAACCTTCCCGCAGCTGTGGGTTGATGGTGAGCTGGTTGGCGGCTGTGACATTTTGATCGAAATGTACCAGCGCGGTGAGTTGCAGCAGCTGATTAAAGAAACAGCGGCGAAATACAAAACCGAAGAGCCGGACGCTGAATAATATCAGCGTAAATAAAAAAGCGACCTCGTGATGGTCGCTTTTTTTATCGGTCCGTTATGCCTCTTCAGGCACGGGAAGAGGCCAGCCGCCGAGACGTTTCCAGCGGTTAACAATTTCGCAAAACAGCACGGCCGTCCGTTCGGTGTCATACAGCGCCGAGTGCGCCTGAGTCCCGTCAAATTCCATTCCTGCCGCCAGGCACGCTTTCGATAACACAGTTTGCCCCAGAGACAGGCCGCTTAAGGCCGCAGTATCAAAGGTGACGAACGGATGAAATGGATTACGTTTGAGCGAGGCGCGTTCTGCTGCGGCCATCATAAAACTGTGGTCGAACGTAGCGTTATGCGCCACCATGATCGCCCGATTGCAGCCGCTGTCTTTAATGCCTTTACGCACCATTTTAAAGATGGCATGCAGAGCGTCATATTCGCTGACCGCGCCGCGTAGCGGATTGTTAGGGTCAATTCCGTTAAAGGCGAGGGCTTCCGGCTGCAAATTCGCGCCTTCAAATGGCTCTACGTGGAAATGTAACGTCGTGTCCGGCATCAGCCAGCCTTGTTCATCCATTTTCAGTGTGATGGCTGCGATCTCAAGCAGCGCATCGGTTTTGGCATTGAACCCTGCGGTTTCGACATCAATGACGACAGGATAAAAACCACGAAAACGGTCACACAGACCGGAAAGTTGAGCGTTATCGGACATCTGGGTCTCTTAATACGGGAAAATTGCAGCGCGTATTATGGCAAAATGATGAGTATAAAACTACGGGCACAGACGATCTGCGCCCGTGGGGAGGTTAGTCGCCCAGGCCGCGCCCGGCGTCTTTCTCTTCGATCAGTTCAATTTTGTAACCGTCTGGATCTTCAACGAATGCGATTACGGTTGTGCCGCCTTTTACCGGACCGGCTTCACGCGTGACGTTACCGCCATTCTGACGAATACGTTCACAGGCTTCGGCTGCGTTATCTACGCTCAGGGCGATATGGCCGTAGGCAGTGCCCAGCTCATACTTGTCGACACCCCAGTTATAGGTCAGTTCGATCACGGCTTCGCTGGTTTCAGGGCCGTAGCCGACAAAGGCCAGGGAGTATTTGTATTCAGGGTTTTCGCTGGTACGCAGCAGCTTCATGCCCAGCACGTTGGTATAAAACTCGATGGAACGCTGCAGGTCACCCACGCGCAGCATGGTATGAAGTAAACGCATCTTTTTCCCCTTCGAAAATGGCTAATACATTCAAAATGTTGTTTTAGTATAGCGGCGTTGTTACGCCGCTATCAATGGCAGAACGGAGTTTGTGACGTTAGAGGGTAGGATAATCGGTGTAACCTTCCGCGCCGCCGCCGTAGAAGCTTTCGGCACGTTGCGGATTCAGCTCCGCTTTACGCTGCAGGCGCGCAACCAGATCCGGGTTAGCGATATAGGCGCGACCAAAAGCAACGGCGTCGATCAGGCCTTTCTCGATCAGTGCTTCTGCTTTTTCAGGTGTGTAGGCACCCGCACCAATGATCGGACCGTGGAAACGCGCACGAACTTTTTCGCGAAACGCATCGGAATACGGCTCGCCGCCAGCCCAGTCCGGCTCAGACATATGCAGGTAAGCGATTCCGCGCTTGCCCAGTTGTTCAATCAGATACAGCGCATCGGCTTCTTCGTTCGGCCCGTTGTCAACGTTCTGGAATGAGCCAATCGGAGATACGCGAATACCAATGCGATCGGCACCCCATTCTTTAATACCGGCATCGACAACTTCCAGCACCAGACGTGCACGATTTTCGACGCTGCCGCCGTACTGATCGGTACGCTGGTTAGACGTTGGCGACAGGAACTGGTGCAGCAGATAGCCGTGAGCGGAGTGCAGTTCAACCATGTCGAAACCCGCTTCGCGCGCGTTGGCAATCGCCTGACGGAAGTCATTAACGATGCCAGGAATTTCTTCAGTTTCCAGCGCACGCGGCATTGAGGTATCCGCACGCGTTGCCAGACCATTTTCATCACGCAGCGAGGTCCGGGTACCGGCGCTAATCGCGGAAGGTGCGACCGGTGCCTGACCGTTGGGCTGCAGACTGGCGTGAGAGATGCGCCCGGTATGCCACAACTGGACCGCAATATGACCTTGCTCCGCATGTACGGCAGCGGTGATTTTTTTCCATGCGGCAATTTGCGCTTCGCTGTGTAAGCCGGGTGCCCCCGCATAGCCTTTCGCCTGCGCGGAAATCTGTGTAGCTTCACTGATGATAAGACCCGCGCTGGCGCGTTGACGGTAATACTCGGCCATCAGCGGAGTAGGGATGTCGCCAGGCTCAATGCTGCGCAGACGCGTCAGTGGCGCCATGAATACGCGGTTTGCTGCCGTAATAGCACCCACTTTCAGTGGGGAAAAAAGTTTTTCAGATGACATATGGCACTCCTGAATAGACCGGTCGTCTAGTAATAAAAGAAATAAAAACGCCTGTTAAACGGCAGGCGTAGTAATGATGGTTTTAACGTGCGCCAGCGCATTTTCCAGCGGGGTGGCGCTACGAGAAATCTTGGCCTGCAGGTTGGCGCCCAGCCACAGCGCATACAATACCTGCGCCTGCTGTAACGGCTCGCCAACAAAGGACAGACAATGATTTGCCTGACCTTTCTCCAGCGCCTGCGCTAACAGCGCAATAATGTGCCGCGCGCCTTTATCCATCGCCGTGCGCATATCTTCTGACAGATCGCACACTTCGGCAGACAGTTTTACGGTTAAACAACCGCTGATAATACCGTGCTGGCTAAACTGGTTCAGGGTTTCCTGATAGTAGGCCAGAATGCGGTCGCGATAGTTTCCTGCCCCCGTATCAAAGTGCGTAGCCAGTCGCTGATGATAGGCCGCATAGTGGCGTTCCAGCATCGCAACACCGAACGCTTCTTTAGAGCGAAAATAGTGATAAAACGAACCTTTGGGGACTTCAGCGGTTTTCAGTAGTTCGCTTAAGCCCATACCGGTGAAGCCGCGCTGCATACACAGCAGTTCGCCAGTCGCCAGCAGATGTTCGCGCGTATCGTGTTCAGTGATTTTGTTCATGGGAAGGAGTGTAATAGACCAGTCGGTCTAATGCAATAGCGCTTGCGAGAAATTCAGTTAACGTCTTCAATAGGTATATCAATCTTACGAAAGGAGGGGATGTGGCCGAACAGCTGGAGTTTTTCCCCGTCCAGAGCCCATGCCGTGGAATATGTCAGTCTGACGAGCGCGGTTTTTGCCGCGGCTGTTTTCGCAGTCGGGATGAGCGTTTTAACTGGCAAAAGATGAGCGATGCCGAAAAGCAGGAAGTGCTACGGCTTTGTCGTCAGCGCCTGATGCGTAAATTACGAGCAAACAAAGCCAACCCTTCGGAAGAACCGCAACAACCTTCACTCTTTTAAAAGCGTAATTGCGTATACTCGATGCACATTCACTTATAAGGAAGCTGCTATGGTTCAGCGTATTACTATTGCGCCGCAAGGTCCGGAATTTTCTCGCTTTGTAATGGGGTATTGGCGCCTGATGGACTGGAATATGTCCGCGCGCCAGCTAGTCAGCTTTATTGAAGAACATCTGGACCTGGGCGTTACCACCGTCGATCACGCCGATATTTACGGCGGATACCAGTGTGAAGCGGCGTTTGGTGAGGCACTGAAGCTGGCTCCGCATCTGCGTGAAAAAATGCAGATTGTTACCAAGTGCGGGATCGCCACGACGGCGCGCACGGAAAATGCGCTGGGTCATTACATCACCGACAGCGCGCATATCATTGCCAGTGCGGAAGCATCGTTGAAGTTACTGGCGACCGATCATATTGATTTGCTGCTCATCCACCGTCCCGATCCGCTCATGGATGCGGACGACGTCGCCGACGCGTTCAAAAAATTGCACCATAGCGGAAAAGTGCGTCACTTTGGCGTATCTAACTTCACCCCGGCACAGTTCTCACTGCTGCAATCGCGTCTGCCGTTCACGCTGGCGACTAACCAGGTTGAGATCTCACCGGTACATCAGCCGCTCCTGCTGGATGGTACTTTAGATCAACTGCAACAACTGCGCATTCGTCCGATGGCCTGGTCCTGCCTCGGCGGTGGTCGTCTGTTTAATGACGATGCGTTCCAGCCATTACGTAATGAACTTGCCACAATCGCAGAAGAGTTAAACGCGCAGTCCATTGAGCAGGTGGTGTACGCCTGGATTTTACGTCTGCCGTCTCAGCCGTTGCCGATTATTGGCTCAGGGAAGATAGAGCGCGTACGCGCTGCCGTTGAGTCTGAGTCATTGAACATGTCTCGCCAGCAGTGGTTCCGTATTCGCAAAGCCGCGCTGGGTTACGACGTACCGTAATCGCGTTTTTGACGCTTCTCCGTTCAAATTTGTGTCACTGGTTTACACTTATCAATCAGACACCTTTCGGACGGAGGTCTTATGAAGCGTTTGAGTTTGGCCATTATTACTCTACTCGCCTGTGCAGGTGCGCAGGCTGCTAGTGAAGAAAAAGTGACGATGAATCTGGTAACGTCGCAAGGCGTCGGCCAGGCGATTGGTACGGTCACTATTGCTGAAACCGGGAAAGGGCTGGAGTTTACGCCCGATCTGAAAGCGCTGCCGCCGGGTGAACATGGCTTCCATGTCCATGCGAATGGCAGTTGCCAACCGGCGATTAAAGAAGGAAAAGCCTCAGCCGCGGAATCGGCTGGAGGCCATTATGATCCGCACCAAACCGGCAAGCACGAAGGCCCCGAAGGCGCAGGCCACATGGGTGACCTGCCGCTGCTGGTGGTGAATAACGACGGTAACGCCACAACACCGGTCATTGCGCCGCGGCTGAAAACGCTCGATGAGGTTAAAGGCAAAGCGCTGATGATCCATGTCGGTGGCGATAATATGTCCGATCAACCAAAACCGCTTGGCGGTGGTGGCGCGCGCTACGCCTGTGGCGTTATCAAATAATCAATTGCCTAGCGTACCCGGCGGAGGCGCCTGTTCGAGCTGAGAAAGCGAGCAGTGTAGTCGCCAGATAAGCGCCGACAGTTCCTGCGCCGCAGGTTGATGATGGTGGGCGAGCGTGTCGCAAATACGCTGTAGCTCACTCAGCGTGGCATTCAGCGGTCGTTGCTGAACGCCGCGCTCACTCATTACGTCGCGAAGCAGCGAAATACACACGTCTCTGACGCGAGCCAGAGGATCTGAACGTACCTCCCAGGTGCGCAGTTGCCACACCACGTGCGAGCAGTTCAGCAAGACAACCCCCCAACGCAATAGCCAGCGTCGCGCCAGTGCATCCTGACTGTTGCTGAGTTGGCTGACGTGATGATAGGTCAGCGACTCAAATTCGTTTTCACTGAGTGAGGGATGTCGGCTGAGCTGATCGACAAAATCCCGGCGCAGGGCGCGAATATGGCGGCGACCTTTCCGCGCATCCGATCCGGGCCGCAGAATGGCGAATGCCAGCCACGATAGCGCCACGCCGGTGATTTTCGCCATATTGTCATTCAGGAAATCAGCAAAATCATAAACCGGCGGATTAGTCACCGCGATAAACGATCCCATAAACACGATTAGCTGTCCCCAAAGACCCGCCAGCGCGGGCATTTGCAGCTTCAGGAGTTGCATGGTAGCGAGCAGCGGGAAGAGAAACAGAATGAATTGCCAGAGGTCAGAGATTTGCACCATCAGGCCAAACTTAACCACAAAGCTAAACAGCGACAGCAGAACCAGCGTGCGCATCAGCAAAGAAAGTGACTTGAACGGCGTGGCTACGGCGGAATAGAGCACGCTGCTGATGGCCGCGAGCGTTAGTGCGCCAGAGCCTGATTCCCATTGCGCGCCAATGCTCCATGCGCCGATAAGCATCAGGGTACAGAACGTACGCAATCCGCTCCAGAGTGCTTCCGCATTATCGGTATGACGGGCAAGTCCTGGCGTGCGGGCGATAGTAATACGCTCGGCGGTAACGCCATTTTCCAGTAAATGCAGATAATGACTGCTGCGTAAGTACAGCCGACAAAAATAACGCAGTCGTTGCCAGAAGGCGACGTGCCGATAGTCGCGTGCATCGAGAGGACGCAGGGGGGCGATAATACGTGCGACGGTGTAGGTGTCGGTATTGGATTTGACCAGCTCGCTGAGCAGTTGTTCGATGATTTCCCGGGTATTAGCCGGGGGATTGGGCCAGTTCAGGAGCATCCTGCGCAGACTGGAGATCACGCTGGTCATACGTAACTGCTGATGCAACAGCGAATTGAGCAACGCATTTTGACGGCGAAAACGGTAGTGACTCCAGAACGCCTGAATACGCAGCAGGTTCATGGTAAGAATCTGACCGATAACACCTTCATGAGCTGTGCGAATCGCATCTGTTGTCTCCGGTTGCCAGAGTAAGCTGGCATGCTCCAGTAAACGCGAATGCATGTTTTTCAGCGCGGTAAGCAGCGTAGTGCCATCGGAGGTGCTGGGGAGGATCATCATCATCATGCCGCCGCACAGGATACCGACGATGACCTCGCATACGCGGGCCTGAGCGATATCCCACAACTGCGTAATTTCTATGGTATTGACCATGGGAAAAGCAATGATCGCCGCCGTATAACCGGCCAGTTGAAAGGCATAGGCGACGTTATTGGTGAAATGCGCGCATGCCCAAGTACAAAAACCGATCCACACTGACATGCTCAGCAAAAACAACCACGGCTCATTGAGGGTATGACCGGCAATAATCAACGCGGCGGTGGCACCCAGCAAGCTACCCGCAACACGACCCAGACTTTTGCTGATAACCCCGCCGACGGTGGGAAAGCTGACCACTGCCGCCGAGGTCATCGCCCAGTAGGGCTCATCCAGATTCAGGTAATAGGCGAACGTTAACGCCAGACACATCGCAATGGTATTTCGCAACGCATAACGCCACTGCGCTACCGTGGCTTTAAACCACGGCCAATGGCCTGGCATCAGGTGGGACAGTTTCATTTACGCTGGCCGATAGACACGCTGCAGGTCGTACCAGAAACCAGGGTGACATCCTGCGGCAGAGCGTCGAATTCGATGCGGACCGGAACGCGTTGGGCCAGACGCACCCACGGCACATTGGGTTTGATGTCGGGAATCAGACCGGAATCGCTTTCCACACTTTGGTCGTAGATGGCGCGACCAATACTGGATACGTGACCCTGTAACTTTATGTTGCCGCTGTAGAGCGTGATAATCGCAGGCGCACCTTCACGAATGTGGCGCAACTTGGTTTCTTCAAAATACCCCATCACATAGAAAGAGTGGCTGTCGACAAGGGCAAACAGGGGCTTACCGGTTGAGGCGTAGTCTCCAGTACGAGTTGAAAGGTTGGTGACCCAGCCCGCTACGGGCGCTTTGACCACCGTCTGCGTCAGTTGCCACTGTGCCTGGCGCAGACTGGCCTCGGCTGCTTCAACGCTGGCCTGCATGGCTTTCACGTTGAGGTTAGCAGTATCCAGATCTTCGGCTGAGATATAATTTTGCGATAAATGACGGCGGCGGTTGGCTTCGTTATTGGCTTTCGCCAGATCGGACTGTGCCTTCGCCAGCTGCGCTTGCGCATTTAGTTCAGCAATGTGAAACGGCGTCTTATCGATGATAAAAAGGACATCGCCTTTGTTAACAAACTGGTTATCTTTTATATTGAGTTCGCTAATGCTGCCTGAGACCTGCGGCGTGATGCTGACCTGCTCAGCTCGCACTTTGCCATCACGTGTCCAGGGCGATTGCATATAGTAATTCCACATCCACCATCCGGCGAAAACTGCGATGGCAGCGACTATAATGGTGGAGAAGTATTTAATGGTTTTAAGCGACATAATCACCACACAATCAGCATTACAAAGGCCAGACATACGCAAAGCGTAAAGAGTGACAGATCCATTAACAGGGGATGCCAGATTTCGCCGGAGTAAATCCAGTCGCGCAGGAGGCGATGAACAACCAGCCAGAGAATAAATCCTGCTACAAACGCCTTGAAAACAGGAGGGAAGTAGACAGATGCTCCGATCATTAAATCTTGTAGGGGCAATCCTGTTGCATTAAACATAAACTTCACGGGCAAAATCCTTGGCGGAAGAGAGCATTGCTATAGGTTTAGCAAAAAAGAGACAATGAGTCTCTGTAACGCATAATGTCTGAAAAAATGTCAGCCGGTAAGCAAATTTGGCAATACATTTGTTTTGGGAATACAAATGCTGCACACTATTCTAAAATCAGCATAATAACTTAGCAAGCTAATTATAAGGAGATGAAATTGGAATCGCCATTAGGTTCTGATCTGGCACGGTTGGTGCGCATTTGGCGTGCTCTGATTGACCATCGCCTGAAACCTCTGGAGTTGACGCAGACGCATTGGGTTACGCTGCACAACATTCATCAATTGCCGCCTGATCAATCGCAGATTCAGTTGGCTAAAGCGATTGGCATCGAGCAGCCTTCGTTGGTACGCACGCTTGACCAGCTGGAAGAAAAGGGACTCATTTCACGACAGACTTGCGCCAGCGATCGTCGGGCAAAGAGAATTAAACTGACAGAAAAAGCAGAGCCGCTGATTGCAGATATGGAAGCGGTTATCAACAAGACGCGTGGAGAAATTTTGGAAGGGATTTCAGCTGAGGAAATTGATCTGCTGATTAAACTGGTCGCCAGACTGGAACACAATATTATTGAACTGCAGTCACAGGGCTGAAACGATAAGATGACGTGTGGCCAGAGCCTGACCACACGTGAATTCGATTAGCGTGGAGACACGGTAACCTGGCTGCCGTTGTTAGCCATAACAACGCGCTGGCCAGCTGAGAACTTGGTCGCACCCTGTTTCTGAACCACCATGATGGTATTACCGTCGTCCTTACGGATTTCCAGTTCTACACCCTGGGTTTTATTCATCGCACCTTGTACGCCTTGACCCGCTACGCCACCGGCAACTGCGCCAGCCGCCGTGGCTAATGAACGACCCGTACCGCCGCCGACGGTGTTACCCAGGAACCCGCCGAGTACCGCACCACCAATGGCGCCAATCACGTTTGCGTCATCGCCACCCTGGATTTGCACCGGACGAACATGAACAATTGTACCGTAGGTAACGTTCTGAACTTGTTTCGCTTCGGATGCGGTGTATACGTCGCCTGAAAGGCTATCATTGTTAACGCAGCCCGCCAAAGACACACCCATTAATGCAACAATCAGCACACGTTTAATCATTTACAAATCTCCTTTAACACCACGAAACGCTAATAAAGCACCCTTCATGGCTAAATTATATGGCACTTGTGAGCCTAAGGTCACATGTTCTACTGGAACAATATGAAAATCTTAACCGAAATCGGATATACCGAGTATAAACGAATCATTCATATAATTGATGTAATAAAGCGTCCATTGTAATGATTAGCCCTCAAAAATCATTAAGGAAGCATGGCATTAGTCGGCACTTTATGGTTGAGTGTCAAGGCTAATTTGCTTAAAAGGATGACATATGAAATCGGGCCGTTTTATCGGTGTAATGTCTGGAACCAGCCTTGATGGTGTCGATGTTGTGCTGGCGACAATAGATGAAACGATGGTTGCGCAACAGGCGAGTCTGACCTGGCCTATTCCTCTCCATATAAAGCAGGCGATCCTGGATATCTGCCAGGGGCAGCAGCTTACGTTATCGCAGTTTGGCCAACTTGACGCACAGCTCGGTTATCTGTTTGCCGAGGCGGTGAATGCGCTGTTGGCACAAGAAAAATTGAAACCGCATGAGATCGTTGCGATTGGCTGTCATGGGCAAACCGTGTGGCATGAACCGACGGGAATCGCGCCGCACACGCTGCAAATTGGCGACAACAATCAAATCGTCGCGCGTACCGGGATAACGGTGATCGGCGATTTTCGTCGCCGCGATATCGCTCTCGGCGGGCAGGGCGCGCCGTTGGTTCCCGCTTTTCATCAAGCGCTGTTGGCTCATCCAACGGAGCGGCGGATGGTGCTAAACATCGGCGGAATTGCCAATCTGTCTCTGCTTATCCCACAGCAACCCGTTCGCGGTTACGACACCGGGCCGGGCAATATGCTGATGGATGCCTGGATCTGGCGGCAATGCGGCCAACCCTACGACAAAGATGCGCAGTGGGCCACATCGGGAACGGTGATCCTGCCTTTACTGCAAAATATGCTTAACGATCCTTATTTTTCTGCGCCTGCGCCGAAAAGCACTGGCCGCGAGTATTTCAATTATGGCTGGATAGAACGTCATATGGCGCAGTTCCCGGGAATAAGCCCGCGGGATGTGCAGGCGACGCTTGCCGAACTGACGGCCGTGACCATTTCCGAGCAGGTCTTGCTAAGTGGAGGCTGTGAACGGCTAATGGTATGCGGCGGCGGCAGCCGTAATCCGCTGCTGATGATGCGTCTGGCGGCATTATTGCCAGGGACAGAGGTCACTTCAACCGATGAGGCTGGGATCAGCGGCGATGATATGGAGGCCCTGGCTTTTGCCTGGCTGGCGTGGCGAACGCTGGCGGGATTACCGGGAAATCTGCCTTCCGTGACCGGCGCATCAGAACCGAGCGTTTTAGGGGCGATTTATCCTGCTAACCCACGAACTCAGAGTTAACTGAAATTATTCAGCGCCATATGTCGATAAACTAGGGATATTAGGGAGGGTGCCATTACCCTCCAGGACCAGGAAAGTCTTCAGGATATGGCTATGAAAAAACTGTTGTTAGTGTGTCTGCCGGTACTGCTTAGCGGGTGCAGCGTGTACAACCAATTTGTCGAGCGTATGCAAACGGATACCCTCGAATACCGCTGTGAAGAAAAACCGCTTACCGTGAAGCTGAACAATACCCGTCAGATGGCGAGTTTTGTTTATGATAATCAGCTATTGAACCTCAAACAGGGCGTGTCGGCATCAGGTGCTCGCTATACCGATGGTATTTACGTCTTCTGGTCTAAAGGCGACGAGGCAACGGTCTATAAACGAGACAGAATTGTGCTAAATAACTGTCAGTTACAGAACCCGAAGCGTTGAGATTTTCACCTGGGCGGCGCACAATAGCGTCACCCACTGACAATCCGTAGCCAACATCATGTCTGATAACGACGAATTGCAGCAAATCGCGCATTTGCGCCGTGAATACACGAAAGGCGGTCTCCGCCGCCGCGATCTTCCCGCCGAGCCCCTTGCGCTGTTCGAGCGCTGGCTGGGGCAAGCCTGTGACGCCAAACTGGCCGATCCCACAGCGATGGTCGTTGCTACCGTCGATGAAAACGGTCAGCCTTATCAGCGTATCGTGTTGCTCAAACATTATGATGATAAAGGGCTGGTGTTCTATACCAACCTCGGTAGCCGTAAGGCACATCAGATTGAGAAAAACCCACGCATCAGCCTCCTGTTTCCCTGGCATACGCTGGAACGGCAGGTGATGGTGATCGGCAAGGCTGAGCGCCTGTCCACGCTGGAAGTGGTGAAATATTTCCACAGTCGCCCACGTGATAGCCAGATTGGCGCCTGGGTCTCTAAGCAATCCAGTCGGATCTCCGCGCGCGGTATTCTGGAAAGCAAATTCCTCGAACTGAAGCAGAAGTTTCAGCAAGGGGACGTTCCACTGCCCAGTTTCTGGGGAGGCTTTCGCGTGAGTATTGAGCAGATGGAGTTCTGGCAGGGTGGCGAAAACCGTCTGCACGATCGTTTTTTATACCAACGCGAAGATAACGCGTGGAAAATTGATCGCCTGGCCCCCTAAAGATGCAAAATTCTTGTTTTAAGCGCTGGTGCTGAACAATCCGGCGCTTTATTCTATGTTTCTTTCGCATCAGGCGAAAAGTCGTGTACCGGCTAAGGTGCAGTCGTTTTATACATGGAGATTTTGATGGCAAGCAGTAACTTGATTAAACAATTGCAAGAGCGGGGGCTGGTGGCCCAGGTGACGGACGAGGAAGCGTTAGCAGAGCGACTGGCGCAAGGCCCGATCGCGCTCTATTGCGGCTTCGATCCTACCGCTGACAGCTTGCATTTGGGGCATCTGGTTCCATTGTTATGCCTGAAACGCTTCCAGCAGGCAGGCCATAAGCCTGTCGCACTGGTGGGTGGCGCAACTGGTCTGATTGGTGACCCGAGCTTTAAAGCCGCCGAGCGTAAACTGAATACCGAAGACACCGTGCAGGAGTGGGTGGATAAAATCCGCAAACAGGTTGCGCCGTTCCTCGATTTCGACTGTGGCGACAACTCGGCGATTGCTGCGAACAACTATGACTGGTTTGGCAGTATGAATGTACTGACTTTCCTGCGTGATATCGGCAAACACTTCTCCGTTAACCAGATGATCAACAAAGAAGCGGTGAAGCAGCGTCTGAACCGTGACGATCAGGGGATCTCTTTTACCGAGTTTTCTTACAACCTGCTGCAGGGTTATGACTTTGCCTGCCTGAACAAACTGCACGGTGTTGCGCTGCAGATTGGCGGTTCTGACCAGTGGGGCAACATTACTTCGGGTATCGATTTGACCCGTCGCCTGCACCGGAACCAGGTGTTTGGTCTGACCGTTCCGTTGATCACTAAAGCTGACGGCACGAAATTCGGTAAGACGGAAGGCGGCGCTGTGTGGCTGGATCCGAAGAAAACCAGTCCGTACAAATTCTACCAGTTCTGGATCAACACCGCCGATGCGGATGTTTATCGCTTCCTGAAATTCTTCACCTTCATGGACATTGAAGAGATCAATGCGCTGGAAGAAGATGATAAAAATAGCGGTAAAGCGCCGCGCGCCCAGTATGTTCTGGCTGAGCAAGTAACGCGTCTGGTTCACGGCGAAGAAGGGCTGGTAGCGGCAAAACGTATTACCGAAAGCTTGTTCAACGGTAATCTGAGCGATTTGAGCGAAGCGGATTTCGAACAGCTGGCGCAAGATGGCGTGCCGATGATCGAGATGGACAAAGGTGCCGATCTGATGCAGGCGCTGGTGGACTCCGAGCTGCAACCTTCCCGCGGCCAGGCACGTAAGACTATCGCGTCTAATGCGGTGACCATCAACGGTGAGAAGCAATCCGATCCGGAATATTTCTTCCAGGAGAGTGATATCCTGTTCGGGCGCTACACCTTACTGCGCCGTGGCAAGAAGAACTATTGTCTGATTTGCTGGAAGTAAGATTTAGTTAGCAGGGGCGTGGGAAACTACGCCCCTTTATTTTTTCAGGGTTGTGGTAAGTAAAATGAAGAATATCCTCGCCATCCAGTCCCACGTTGTTTTTGGTCATGCGGGCAACAGTGCAGCAGAATTCCCAATGCGTCGCCTTGGCGCAAATGTCTGGCCGCTGAATACCGTTCAGTTTTCTAACCACACACAGTACGGCAAATGGACCGGTTGCGTTATGCCGCCGAGTCATCTGACTGACATTGTCCAGGGCATTGCCGATATCGATAAACTCCAGACTTGTGACGCAGTACTGAGCGGCTATCTTGGCTCGGCTGAACAGGGCGAGCATATTCTGGGTATTGTACGCAAAGTAAAAGCGGCCAATCCGCAGGCGAAATATTTTTGTGACCCGGTGATGGGCCATCCGGAAAAAGGGTGTATCGTCGCGCCGGGCGTAGCTGAGTTTCATGTACGCCATGCGCTTCCTGCCAGCGATATTATCGCCCCGAATTTGGTTGAGCTCGAAATTCTGTGCGAGCATGCGGTGAATAATGTCAATGAGGCCGTGGCGGCAGCGCGTGAGCTCATCGCTCAGGGACCAGAAATTGTGCTGGTGAAGCATCTGGCTCGCGCGGGTATCAGCGCAGATCGTTTCGAGATGCTGTTAGTTACTGCTGAACAAGCGTGGCATATCAGCCGACCGTTAGTCGATTTTGGCGCTCGTCAACCGGTTGGCGTGGGTGATGTCACCAGCGGCTTATTGTTGGTTAAACTGCTGCAGGGCGCGTCTTTACAGCAGGCGCTGGAGCACGTGACGGCGGCGGTGTACGAAGTGATGATTGCCACCAAAAAAATGCACGAGTATGAGCTGCAGGTCGTGGCTGCGCAGGATTGTATCGCGAAGCCTGAACACTACTTCAGCGCGACGCAGCTATAACCAATGCCCGATGGCGCTCACGCTTATCGGGCCTGCGTTTGGCTGTAGGCCGGGTAAGCGCAAGCGCTACCCGGCAACAACAATTAATTTAACCCTTCTGCTTTCAACGCCGCGGCAACCGCCGGACGTTCAGCCATACGCGCCATATACGCATCGATATTGCTTAATCCTGCCATATTCAGCTTAACCGCATAGGCCCAACGCAGCACGGTGAACAAATAGGCGTCCGCAATGCTGAAGCGCGAACCGCAGATCCATTGGTTATCTTGCAGCGCGTCGTTCACATACTGCATTTTTTTCTCCAGCAGCGCGCGAACGGTTGGCTTGAAGTCTTCCGGCGTATCGGGACGGAACAGTGGGGTAAAGCCTTTATGCAGTTCTGTCGCAATGTAGTTAAGCCATTCAATGGTTTTGTAACGGGAGAGGCTGCTGGTCGGGGCAAGGAGTTGACGGTCTGGAACGGTGTCCGCCAGGTATTGCATGATGGCGACGCCTTCGGTCAGTAGCGTACCGTCATCCAGCAGCAGCGCGGGAACTTGCCCTTTTGGGTTTACCGCGAAAAAATCATCGCCGTTTTCCAGACGCTTCTTCATCAGATCAACACCATCCAGCGTGAAATCTTTACCGCTCTCACGAAGTGTGATGTGGGAAGCAAGAGAACAAGCGCCCGGTTTGTAGAACAGTTTCATCGGTAACTCCTTTTGGCTGAGGTATATCGTATGGTAGTGCTAGCTCAGGCAAAAAAAAAGCCGCTAACACCAGTTAGCGGCCTGAAAAAGAGTTTCCCTGAGAATTACGCTGTTGCGGCCTTAGAGGCTTTCTCATTGACGTCATCGTCCTGAGTCATACGATTCAGTTTCGGTGCCGTCAACAGCATCAGAACAGCGATAACAGCCGTAGCAACACCAATCTGCAGGAACACACGACCGTAGACTTCAAGGGACATCAGCGGGTCAGTGACGTTCTCTGGTACAGCCATCATGTTGGCTACGTAACCACCGATGATGTTTGCACCGGCAGTGGTCAGGAACCAGCTACCCATGATGAAGCCCATCAGGCGTTGCGGAACCAGCTGAGCCACCATTGCCAGACCCAGACCGGAGATCATCAGTTCACCGATACTTTGCAGACCGTAGCAGATGATCAGCCAGTTAACGGAAACGATGCCCGCATCGGTAGCGAATTTAGCACCCAGCGGCAGGATCAGGAATGCACCGGAACACAGCACCATACCAATCGCAAACTTGGTTGGCATCGGCAGGGTATCGCCCATCTTATTATAGATAGCGGCGAGGATTGGGCTACCAATGATGATCCAGAACGGGTTCAGTGCCTGGTACTGCTCAGGTTCGAAAGCAATGCCAAGAATAGAGTGCTCAACGTTACGAATCGCGAAGAAGTTCAGTGAGGTCGGCATCTGGCTGTACAGCACGAAGAAGATAATCGCTTCCAGCATCAGAATGAAGGCGACGATCATTTTACGACGCGCAGCACCGTGCATGGTGAATGCTTCTTTACCGAAGATAAACACGATACCCAGAGCAATGACGCCCAGAACCATACGAGCGATCTGCTGGTTGTGCAGCAACCAGGTTGCAATCGCGATCAGTACCACGACACCAACAATAGTCAGCAACAGGTTACGGAAGTTGATCGGCTCAAAGTCAGGTTTAGAACCGTACTGTTTAACCCAGCGCTGACAGAATGCGAAGTTAACAACGGTAATCAGCATACCCACGACGCTCAGAGCGAACGCGGTGCTCCAGCCGTAATGCGCAGCCAACCACGGTGTTGCCAGCATAGAGAAGAATGAACCGATGTTGACGGACATGTAGTACATGGTAAATGCACCATCAAGACGCGGGTCATCTTTGGCATAGCAGGTAGAGAGCAGGGATGATGGGTTTGCTTTAAACAGGCCGTTACCGACCGCGATGGCCGCCATGCCCATATAAACGATACCCGCATCGTGACCAGACCATGCTACCAACGCATAACCGATGGCCAGGACAACGGCACCCAGCATAATGACACGTTTTGTACCCAGAACTTTATCACCTAACCAGCCGCCAATGGCAACCAGACCGTACACCAGGGCGCTAAAGGACGAGAAAAGGGTGATGGAATCCGCTTCTGACATACCCAGTTGTTTAACCAGGTAGACGGCCATAATTCCTTGCAGGCCGTAATAACCAAAACGCTCCCACAGCTCAATAGAGAAAATGAGATAGAACGCTTTTGGTTGTTTGAAGGCGTTTAAACTCACGCTTTCTGTTGGTTTATTGTTTGCAGTAGACACTTTTACCTCTTTTTTTACATCCCATATCAACGGGGGTGTTCAGGTACGTGATGAGTCAAGTTCATCCGTCCGATTGTTATAGTGGGAGGGGAAACGGCAAGTAATGTTCACTATCTTGACCATTCAGACAAGTGGTTTGTAATAATCTGTTACATATATCATGACTGGTGAAATCGTCGGGACTGTGAAATGTTATCTAGCGTTAAATTTCTTCATTTGAAAAATGGCAGATTTTTACACTGTTTAATCAGGGTAAAAACCGCAATGTGGCGATATGTTCTGCTATTTGCGCTTGAATCCAGTGATATAGGCCATTATCTGAAAAATAGCCAGTGTAATGTTTTGTTTAGAAACTGTTCAGTTAGGTCATCTGATTGTCACTTTAACTAAAAAATAAATATTTTTTAACATTGTGTTATCTGGATGATCTGGATCACGTATAGATAGAAATTTCTTTTACTAAAAAAACGATTAACCTGCTCAGGTGTTAATTAACAAGAATATTGCATTAGATATGCGCGGTTGAACGGCATCATTGTCGGGAAAATAAACTCAGGGGAGTGCATAACTAATCGTTATGTTAGCGAGGGGCAAGCAGTATGCCCCGGCAGCATCAGATATCGACTTTCTCTTTGAATTCGCAAAGATCTTCGATAATGCAGGAGCCGCAGCGCGGCTTTCTGGCTATGCAGGTGTAGCGGCCATGAAGAATTAACCAGTGATGGCAATCGACTTTAAATTCACTGGGTACGACTTTCAGCAGCTTCTCTTCAACCTGCTCAACGTTTTTACCCGGGGCGAACTGGGTACGATTACAAACGCGAAAAATATGGGTATCTACGGCAATAGTGGGCCAGCCAAAGGCGGTATTTAACACCACATTAGCCGTCTTTCGCCCAACCCCGGGCAGGGCTTCTAATGCGGCCCGGTCTTCAGGCACTTCACCATTATGTTGCTCCAGCAGAATGCGGCAGGTTTTAATCACGTTCTCCGCTTTGCTGTTAAACAAACCGATTGTCTTGATGTAGGACTTAACCCCTTCAACGCCAAGCTCCAGCATCGCGGCTGGCGTATTGGCGATGGGGTAGAGCTTGGCCGTCGCTTTATTGACGCTGACATCGGTGGCCTGCGCGGAGAGCAAGACTGAAATCAGCAGTTCGAACGGCGATGTAAAATTTAGCTCGGTTGTCGGATGCGGATTGTTCTCACGCAGGCGCGTCAGTATTTCCAGCCGTTTTGCTTTGTTCATTACACATTCCCTGTTTCACCGGCCGGACTGTCCGTGACAGCCGCCTCGGCACGACGTTTCTTCATTTTCTCATCAATCAGATACTTAACAGCCAGCATCAGACCCAGGCCAATAAACGCGCCTGGTGGCAGCATGGCCAGCAGAAACGGCGTATCGGTATGAAAGATCTCAACGCGCAATACTTTGGCCCAGCTACCCAACAAACCGTCTGCGCCATCAAAGAGTGTACCGTTACCAATTATTTCACGTAGCGAGCCCAGAACAAACATGGCGCCAGTTGCGCCCATGCCGATGGAAAAGCCATCGAGTGCGGATAGCGCAGGGCCCTTTTTGGCTGCGAAGGCTTCAGCGCGGCCAACAACAATACAGTTGGTCACAATCAGCGGGATAAAGATGCCCAGAGACTGATACAGGCCAAAAGCGTAGGCATTGATCAACATTTGCACCGCGCTCACCACGGAGGCGATGATCATGACATAAATCGGAATACGAATTTCAGGCGGTGTCCAGCGACGAAGGGCAGAAATCGTCAGATTCGTCAGCGTCAGGACGAGCGTAGTCGCGAGTCCCAGGCCCAGCGCGTTAGTGGCAGTCGAGGTGACGGCCAACAGCGGACACATCCCGAGTAACTGCACAAGCGCGGAGTTATTTTTCCATAATCCTTGGACAATAACGTCTTTAATTTCGCTCATGGTTTATTCTCCACAGGCGCTAAGTTGAGGAAGTTGCGCGGGCAGCGTCTGCGCATACAAACCGGCGCGTTTTACTGCATTAACTACCGCACGCGGCGTAATGGTTGCGCCAGTAAACTGGTCAAAGTCGCCGCCGTCTTTTTTCACCGCCCAGTGAGCGTCGTTACCCGCAGCGATCGTTTTGCCGCTAAAGTGGGTGATCCAGTCGGACAGTCGCAGTTCGATTTTATCGCCCAGCCCTGGCGTTTCATGATGTTCGGTCACCCGCGTACCCAACACGGTACCCGAAAAATCGACACCAACCAGCAGTTGAATAGCCCCGGAATAACCATCTGGCGCCGTAGCTTCAAGAATTGCTGCAACGGGACGATCGTCCTGGCGGGCAATATACACTCGGTGAGTACCTTTGCCCAACGCCTGCGCATCGACCAGATAACAACTTTCGGACAAGTTATTATTGTAGCGATCGCCTGGCAGAACCTGATCGAACAGCGTTTTTTGCTGCAGCGCGGCCTGTTCATCAATGGTGGACTTGGTTAATTGATTGATTGCCGCGGTTAACCCCGTCGAGCCCGCTGCAAACAGCGCCAGAGTAATACCGTGTTTACGAATCGTTTTCAGCATAGGGAGTCCTTAGCGATGTCCGTACACGCGAGGGCGGGTGTAATAATCAATCAGGGGAACCGTGATATTTGCCAGCAATACGGCAAAAGCCACGCCATCAGGATAACCGCCAAAACTGCGAATCAACCACACTAACAGGCCCGCAAGTGCGCCAAAAATCAGGCGACCACGGTTGGTAGTTGATGCTGTAACGGGATCGGTAAGAATAAAGAATGCACCCAGCATGGTCGCGCCGGAAAGTAGGTGCAACTGAGGCGAGGCCAGCGAATCTGGCGAGAAAATCCAGCCTAAAGTGGCACAAACGGCGAGCGACAGCAGGAAGCTAACCGGGATATGCCAGCGAATCGCTTTCTGCCATAGCAACACGACGCCGCCCACCAGCCAGGCAAGGTTAACCCACTGCCAGCCAGCGCCTGCAAGCATGCCGCTGTAGATTGGGTATTGCATCACCTGCTCAACAGTACGTCCTGCATGCAGCGAAGTCTTAAAGGTATCGAGAGGTGTTGCCTGACTGATACCATCAATACCCATACGCAGCGTGTTCATATCCCCGCCACTGGCGGTATGTCCGCTAAAGATAACGTTCAGGGCGTCAAAAAAACCAGGCACAGTCGCCGCAATTTCATGCGGCGGCAGCCAGCTTGTCATCTGTACCGGGAATGAAATCAGCAGCACCACGTAACCAATCATGGCGGGGTTAAACGGGTTCTGACCGAGGCCGCCATACAGCTGTTTAGCAATGATAACGGCGAATACCGTGCCTAAAACTACCATCCACCAGGGGGCGAGCGGGGGAATACTCACGGCCAGCAGTAACCCGGTGAGCAATGCGGAGTTGTCTTGTAAAATCGCGACAATGGGTTGTTTGCGCAGTTTAAGCACGCCCGCTTCGGCGGCGATAGCGCTGATGGCGGCCAGAACTATCTGGAACAACGTACCCCAGCCAAAGAACCACAGCTGAGCGGCGATCCCCGGCAATGCAGCCAGTAACACCAGCATCATGATACGCGATGTCTGGCGCTGGTTATGGGTATAAGGGGAGCTTGCTATTCTGAATACCATTTATTCCTCGTTTACAACCTGCTGCTGGGCGGCTTTCTTTGCCTGAGCGCGTGCAATAGCGGCCGCGACGGCGGCTTTACGCGGATCCACCGGTTCGACTGTTTCCGTAACCGTCTGCTGCTCGAGCTTGCGGGCTTTGGCGCGGGCAATAGCCGCTTCGACGGCGGCTTTACGCGGATCCACCGGTTCGACCGTTTCCGTAACCGCCTGCTGTTCGAGCTTGCGGGCTTTGGCGCGGGCGATAGCCGCTTCCACGGCGGCTTTACGCGGATCCACCGGTTCGACCGTTTCCGTAACCGTCTGCTGCTCGAGCTTGCGAGCTTTGGCGCGGGCGATAGCCGCTTCCACGGCGGCTTTACGCGGATCGACCGGTTCGGCCGTTTCCGTTACGGCTTCCTGCTCAAGCTTGCGGGCTTTGGCACGAGCGATTGCCGCTTCCACGGCGGCTTTACGCGGATCGACCTCTGTACTGCTGCCTCCTGTTTGGGGAGGGTTTTCCATCCGGGTTGCGCGAGCTTGCGCCTTACGCGCCTCGCGTGCGGCAATCACGGCACTATTGTCAGGTTTTTCGCCAGCCTGAATGACTACCGGCTGCATTGCCTGAGCCTGCTTTTCTTTTACGCGAGCCAGCGCGGCGGCAATGGCATCATGATCTTTAGCCGCAGGCTGAACGGCAGCGCTTTTGTGACGTTCAAGACGGGCTGCTTTTTCACGTTCGAGTCGCGCCTGTCGGGCTTCAAATCGCGCTTTCGCTTCAGCGGCACGTTTTTCTTCCTGACTAATGGCATAAATCTCGGCTTTTTCCTGACGAAAATACTGCACCAGTGGAATATTGCTTGGGCATACCCAGGCGCAGGCACCGCATTCAATGCAGTCCGCGATATTGTGCGCCGTTGCTTTGTCGTGCTGCTGCCCTTTACTGAACCAATAAAGCTGTTGCGGCAGGAGATCGGCCGGACAGGCATCGGCGCATGCGCTACAGCGAATGCAGCCTTTCTCTTCCTGCGTTTCTCCCATTTCACTGGCAGAGGGCGCCAGAAGACAGTTGGTTATCTTCACCACCGGTACATCCAGCCACGGCAGCGTAAAGCCCATCAGCGGCCCGCCCATAATCACCATCTGGTCGGCGGAAGGGCAGAAGCCCGCGTCGTTGAGCAGATGACGAACCGGCGTGCCTAAACGCGCCCAGACGTTGCCCGGACGGCTGACGGCTTCGCCGGTCAGCGTCACGACACGTTCGGTAATCGGTTCTCCGTCAATCACCGCACGTTTAATCGCGTAGGCGGTTCCAACGTTTTGCATCAGCACGCCGATATCTGAGGAGCGTCCCCCGTGGGGAACCTGCTTGCCGGTCAGGATTTGCGTTAACTGTTTGGCCCCGCCTGACGGGTACTTGGTGGGGATCACGCGTAAGCTGATATCGTGTGAATCAGCCAGCACCGCGCGCAGCATGGAAATTGCCTGTGGCTTGTTATCTTCAATGCCCAGTAGAATTTCGCGTGGCTGAAGAATATGCGCCAGGATGCGGATACCTTCGACGACCTGCGCCGCGCAGTCCTGCATCAGGCGGTCATCAGCCGTAATGTACGGCTCGCATTCAGCAGCGTTAATGATCAGCGTTTCAATTTTATCTCCGCCGCCCTGCAGCTTAACGCCGGTGGGAAAACCCGCGCCACCCAGTCCGGCGACGCCGAACTGGTGAATACGTGCGATCAGCTCTTCCCGGCTGCGGGAACGGTAATCGGCCCAGCCGTCTCGCTCAATCCAGCGATCTTCGCCATCGGCGTCAATAATAACGCTCAGCTCAGCTAATGCCGATGGATGTGCAGTAGAATGCGGCGCAATAGCAACAACGGTGCCTGACGTTGGCGCATGTACCGGAAGCATTTTACCACGCCCAAGGGTTAACGCCTGACCACGCAGCACGGTGTCGCCTACGTTTACGCACAGCTCACCCTCCGCGCCAATATGTTGTTTCAGCGGAATAACAAAGCGTGGCGCCAGCGGAACCTGTCGCAGCGGCGTACCGTTCGACTGGGTCTTCATTTCTGGTGGATGAATGCCGCCATCAAAGTCCCAGATTTTGTTTTTTCTGAATGCAGAGAATAACTTAAACATGTTGTTCCACGGGAATGATGCGCACAGGGATGGTGTTTAAATCCCATTTCCAGCTATCAGGTGTCTCGGCCACCGGGCGTAATTCGATACATTGCGTCGGGCACGGATCAACACACAGGTTGCACCCGGTGCAGAGATCGCTCATCACCGTGTGCATGGCGCGGGTCGCGCCCACGATCGCATCAACCGGGCAGGCCTGAATGCACTTTGTACAACCGATACAGTTATTTTCATCAATGACCGCCAGCATACGCACGGGGGTAATATCGTGTTCATCACCATCAATCGGCTGCGGGTCGACGTTCAGCAGGGCGGCAATTTTTAACATCACCGCTTCGCCTCCGGGTGCGCAACGGTTGATTTTTTCGCCCTGAGAGCCGATCGCTTCAGCGTAAGGATGACAGCCCGGATAGCCGCATTGTCCACACTGGCTTTGCGGGAGAATTTCATCAATTTTCTCCACGACAGGATCATCTTCGACGGCAAAACGTCGTGAGGCGTAACCCAAAATAGCGCCGAACGCCAGACCCAGTAGACTCACTGCGGCAACGGCAATCCAGATAGCATTCATTACAACTTCACCAAACCACTAAAGCCCATAAAGGCCAATGACATTAAACCAGCGGTAATCAGCGCAATCGCATTACCGCGAAACGGAGCAGGCACGTCCGCCACGGCGAGGCGTTCGCGGATCGCGGCGAACAGTACCATCACCAGTGAGAAGCCGACGGCGGCGGAAAAACCGTATAGCGCCGACTGTAAAAAGTTATGACCGAGGTTGATGTTCAGTAACGCCACGCCTAATACCGCGCAGTTAGTGGTGATCAGCGGTAGGAAGATCCCCAGCAGGCGGTAAAGTGCAGGGCTGGTTTTGCGTACAACCATCTCGGTAAATTGCACGACGACGGCGATGACCAGAATAAAAGCCAGCGTGCGCAGATAGATGAGATTGAGTGGAATAAGGATCCAGGTATCAATCAGCCATGCGCAGATGGATGCCAGTGTCATGACAAACGTCGTGGCAAGGCCCATACCCATTGCGGTTTCCAGTTTTTTGGAAACGCCCATAAACGGGCAGAGCCCCAGAAACTTGACCAGTACAAAGTTATTGACCAGTACAGTTCCGACAAACAGCAGCAGGTAATCAGTCATTTTTCGGCCTGAAATAAAAAAGCCGCCTATTATCTGACAATCTACAACAGGCGACAACAGGTTAACTGTAGGGTTATTACGGATTCACAAACGTCGATTTAACGCGTTGCGAGCGTTTGAAATAGGGCACCAACAGTGCTGCAGCCAGCAATGGGAACAGCAGTTGGCGCACGGCAAAGGCGTCCGGAACCGGTGAAAACGCAAACGCTTTAATCGCCAGTAACACGGAGATCAGCAGCCATAGAATATAATGCTTAGGCACACAGGCTCTGCGTTTAAAAAACGCAATCGTCAGCCATAGCGTGTAATACCACATGGCAATCGCGGTAATAAAAGAGACGCCCCATAACAGCAAATTTGCCGTACTTTGCGCACCCAGCGTTTGGAAGGTTTGCGGTGTAGCCAGCGCAGTGACATAAAGTAATAACGCCAGCGAAGCGCTCAACAATGCGACTAACAGCCAGGCCAGTGGCCCAAGTAGCCAGCCCCCGATACGTTGTGCCGGTGTGGTAGTCATCTCTTCTCCAGGTTTACGCGCGCAATCAAACATGCCATTCATTTTGGGGCAATTATTATAAAGCTTTTAACGTTGAGCGCTACTTTCTTCTTTATTGCACGTAATGCCAGACTGATTTGGGTACCTGACCAACATCAAACAGACGACCTCCTGAGATAAGCTCCGCACGGCGATGGTCTGCAGCCCGATACATATTGATAATGTCGCTATCGTCGGTGAGCGTGTAGTTAAGATGGTCGAACAGTTTTTCCAGACTTTCGAGTGAACTGATTTTGCGGAATTTTAATAAGTAATCCTGAACAGTCATAAATGGAAATCCATATTAATAAAATAATACCAACGGAGTAGTAAATATAAATAATAAACAACATGCACAGGTAAAAGCGGATTGACGCGCAAATGTGAGAAGAGTGTTCATACCTGTGGAAAAGCAGGCGCTATGCGCACCTGCGGTAAGGGTAACGCGCTTCGCTACAGCAGGCAATATGCACCGGAGCGGGATGCAGCATTATTCTCTTTTTTTGACAAAATTCGATCTTTTGCAGCCAAACCCTGCCGTTACTCGATGTTAATTGCCGGGTTATAAGGGACTGCAGATGCTTATTTCTTCTGCACAGCAGCAACGGGCTCCGGTGGCTGGTAATTGTCAATATGATTGGCAACACCCAGCAGGATCACAGAGACGGTGAGAACAATCCAACCTGCTAATTCAATAAGACGATTCATTACTGATGACATTTGCTTTGATTTATCCATAAACACAGGCTGCAAATGTTACTAATCTCTCAATAATACAGCAAGATAATTGGGAACGATTTCTCCCTCTTTTTCGCTGCAAGTTAAGCATAAGTGGCATATGTTTGACTTAAGTTAATAAACAACCTTTGTAGCGCAATGGTTATTAAACTATTGAGACGTTGCAGGGTATGGTGTGAAATAGGTCAGTCCTGAATTGAGAGGCTATAACATGAGTGACAACATCCGCGTTGGGCTAATTGGCTATGGTTACGCCAGTAAAACCTTCCATGCCCCCCTGATTGTGGGCACACCGGGCCTCGAACTGGCTGCGGTTTCCAGTAGTGATGAAGCAAAAGTGAAGGCAGACTGGCCAACGGTGGCGGTTGTTGCTGAGCCTAAACACCTTTTTAACGATCCGAATATCGACCTGATTGTGATCCCCACGCCTAATGACACTCACTTCCCGTTAGCGAAGGCTGCACTGGAAGCGGGCAAACATGTGGTTGTTGATAAGCCTTTTACCGTGACACTGTCACAAGCACGCGAACTGGATGCGTTGGCGCGCAGCCTTGGCCGTGTGCTGTCCGTTTTCCATAACCGCCGTTGGGACAGTGATTTTCTGACGTTGAAAGCCCTGCTGGCGGATGGCGTTTTGGGGGAGGTGGCGTATTTCGAATCCCATTTCGATCGATTCCGCCCGCAGGTTCGTGACCGCTGGCGTGAACAGGGGGGGCCGGGCAGCGGCATCTGGTATGATTTAGCACCGCATCTTCTGGATCAGGCGATTAACCTGTTTGGTTTGCCCGTCAGCATGACGGTAGACCTGGCTCAGCTTCGCCCAGGTGCGCAAGCGACGGATTACTTCCATGCCATCCTGACTTACCCGCAGCGTCGTGTGATTCTGCACGGCACCATGCTCGCTGCCGCTGAGTCGGCCCGTTATATCGTGCACGGATCGCGTGGCAGCTATGTGAAGTATGGTCTTGACCCGCAGGAAGAGCGCCTGAAAAATGGCGAGCGACTGCCTCAGGAAGACTGGGGTTACGACATGCGCGATGGCGTGTTGACGCGAATAGAAGGCGAAGAGCAGGTTGAAGAGACCTGGCTGACTGTACCGGGTAATTACCCGGCGTACTATGCTGGCATTCGTGATGCGCTAAATGGTCACGGTGAAAACCCGGTACCGGCGAGACAAGCTATTCAAATCATGGAGCTGATTGAGCTGGGTCTTGAATCGGCGAAACATCGCTCGACGCTGTGCCTTGCCTGATTAGGCAAATGCCGGATGGTGATGCTCAGCATCTCATCCGGCACTTTAACCGTCACGCTGCGGCGACTTTCTCGCGCAGGGCACGTTTTTCTTCGATACTCAGAAATGCCATTTCCAGGCCGTTGATTTGCGCCTGACGGATCTGTTCGCGCGTGAGTCCTGCTGCTGGCGCGGCAATGGTGTACTCGTGAATAATATCCACACCCTGTACCGCCGGATCGTCCGTATTCAAGCTGGCTAAAACGCCATGCTCAAGGAATGTTTTCAGCGGGTGGGTTGCCAGAGAGGCGACGGTGCTGGTCTGAATGTTCGATGTCAGGCAGGATTCGATGCCGATACGGTGTTCGGTGAGGTAATCCATCAACGCACGGTCTTCAACGGCTTTTACGCCGTGACCAATACGTTCTGCGCCCAGCTCTTTAATAGCCTGCCAGATACTTTCTGGTCCCGCGGCTTCGCCCGCATGTACGGTAATACGCCAGCCGGCGTCGCGCGCCTGATTGAAATGCGACAGGAATAGACTGCCCGGGAAACCCAATTCGTCACCAGCCAGATCCAGTGCCGTAATATGGTCACGGTGGGCTAACAGCGCATCCAGTTCCTGCAGGCAGGCGGCTTCGCCGAAGGTACGGCTCATAATGCCAATTAAGCGAGCTTCGACGCCAAAGGTCTTGCAGCCCTCGCGTACGCCGGCAATGACGGCTTCAACCACGCCCGCAACCGGGAGCTGATGCGCCATCGCCATATAGCCGGGTGAAAAACGTAATTCTACATAGTGCAGGCCGTTACGTGCTGCATCCTCAATATTCTCAAATGCCACGCGGCGACACGCATCCAGCGAGGCCAGTACCTTCACGCCCCAGTCGAGCTTGGATAAAAAGCTCACTAAATCCGGCTCAGTTGATGTGACTTGCACATGAGGGATCAGCATTTCCAGCGTTTGTGCCGGAAGCGTTAAATTGAACTGACGACCCAGATCCAGGATCGTTTGGGCACGGATGTTACCATCAAGGTGGCGATGGACGTCGGTCAGGGGGAGGGAAGTATCAATCATGGTCGCACTCGTGTATTTAGGTAAAGTGCGTCATATTATATGAAAAAATCGGGATAAAAAGCTATGTTGCGCAATGAATAATTTCATTGCGCAAACTTAATTAGCGTACAGAACGGATGGCGTTAATCAGCCCCTGAACGCCTTTTTCAAGCTTGGATCTTGGGCATCCGGCATTGAGGCGTACAAAACCGCGACCTTCTTCTCCGTAGGTATATCCCGGCATGATAGCGACTTTCTGCTGGTGGATGAGAGCATCCTGCAAGGCATGGTCATCAATATTGAGCGGACGCAGGTCAATCCATGCCAGATAGGTGGATTGCGGGATCTGCCAGTTGAGTTCGGGGAATGCGGCATTAAGCTCACGCGCAACGTAATGCAGATTGCTGGCAAGATAATCGCGCAGCGCATCAAGCCAGCTTGCACCCTGTTGATAAGCGGCAATATGTGCGCTAAGCGCCAGCACCGCAGGCGAGGAAAGACCATCGCGGCCTTTTAACGCGCTGAGGTAATCGTTGCGGCTTTGAGCATCTTCAATGAGTCCGTAAGCCCCGGTTAGTGCCGGAATATTAAAACTCTTTGAGCCGGAAGTGAGCAGTGCCCAACTGCCACGCGCGACGTTACTCCACGGGATGTGCGGCCGGTCTGACCATACCATATCCATATGAATCTCATCGGAGATAACTTTTACACCATGGCGCTGACACAGTTCCGCCATGGCTTCCAGCTCGTCGCGCGTCCACACTTTGCCCGTTGGGTTTTGTGGGCTGCAAAGCAGAAGAATTTTGCTTTCAGGTCGAGACAGGGCTTTCTCCAGCGCAACCATGTCGCAAAACCAGCCGTCGGCGCGTTTTTCTAGTCCGACTGCGCACACCTGGCGCTGATTACCTTCAATCGCTTTGTAAAACGCATCGTACGCCGGAGTATGGATAACCACCGCATCGCCCACGGATGACCACTGGCGGATCAACTCCGACACCATATAGATGACCGAGGGGCCATATACCAGCGACTGAGGATCTATTTGAGTGTTATGCCGCGAAAGAAACCAGTGGCTTATCGCCGCCAGAAACTCATCGTTTTTCCAGCGGCTGTAACCCAACACGCAATGTGACAGGCGCTGAGTCAGCGCCTCCAGAATGCAAGGTGCGGTGGCAAAATCCATATCGGAGATGGTGAATGGCAGCAGGTCGGCTGAACCAAAACGGTCGGCAACGTAATCCCACTGAGTACACCAGGTACCGTGCCTGTCCACAACCTTTGAAAAATCAAACATATTGTTGTCCTTAAGCCTGTACGGTGTTCATCAGAACCGCGATCTCGTCTTTCACTGACTGGACCTGCGGACCGATAACGACCTGAAGGTTATGCTGATTGAGTTGTACTACGCCAATGGCACGATTGTCCTTCAGAGCCTGTACGTTAACAAGCGACATATCTTTCACTGACAGGCGCAGACGGGTGATGCAATTATCCAGGCTGACAATGTTTTCTGCGCCGCCCAGCGCCGCCAGAATAGCAGGGACGTTGTAACCTGATTTACCAGGCGCTCCGGCCATTACTTTTTCGATATTGCTGGCAATTTCGACTTCACGGCCCGGCGTCTTCAAATTGAAACGCGTGATGGCGAAGCGGAAGATCACGTAGTACACCGCAAACCAGATAGCCGCGACAACAGGGACCAGGTACCACTTGGTGGACAATCCGTGCAGGATGCCGAACACCACGAAGTCAATCAGGTTACCGTCAGTGTTACCGATAGTGACGCCAAGCACCGCCATCACGGTGAAGCCAAGACCGGTTAGCAGGGCGTGGATTACATACAGAACCGGAGCGACGAACAGGAATAAGAACTCAAGTGGTTCAGTTGTACCGCCGATGACACAGGCAATCAGACCAGAAATTAATAACCCTTTAATTTTATGACGATTTTCAGGGCGTGCGCAGTGGTACATGGCTAATGCCGCACCCGGTAAACCGCCGAGGAACGCCGGCATTTTACCCTGGGACAGGAAGCGTGTTGCGCTTTCAGAGAAACCTTGCGTTGTCGGGCAGCTCAGTTGAGCCTGGAAAATAGTCAGTGCGCCGCTCACGCTATGGCCGCAGACTTCCTGTGTGCCGCCAGCTTCGGTGAAGCGAATGAGTGCCACCAGAATATGGTGCAGGCCAAAAGGCAGCAACAGACGCTCACCGGTACCAAACAGCATAGGACCAAATTCCCCCGCGCTATTGATGATGTGACCGAGTCCGGTAATGCCCATGGCGAAAACCGGCCAAATCAGGGGAATGACCAGCCCGACCAATCCCATCACCACCGAGGAGATGATAGGCACAAAGCGCGTACCACCGAAAAACGCCAGCGCATCCGGCAGACGAATGTTGTGGAAGCGTTCATGCAGCATCCAGACAATGATCCCGGCAATAACGGCACCGAGGATCCCGGTGTCGATCGACTGGATCCCCAGAATGTTTTGCACGTTGTTGGCTTTCAGGATCGCCGCATCTGTGGTGGGTAAGATACCTTTGGCGGTTAACCAAAAATTGACGGCGAGGTTCATGACCGCATAACCGACAAAACCGGCGAACGCCGCAACGCCTTTGTTCTCGCGCGCCAGGCCCAGAGGAATGGCAATACAGAACATGACTGGCAGGAAGCTAAACGCAAATGAGCCAACTTTACTCATCCAGGTAAAGATGGCCTGCAGCACCGGATTCCCCAACGCCGGGATCAGCGTCAAGACATCATGGCTGCTCAACGAGCTGCCGATCCCCAACATGATCCCGCAAAATGAAAGCAGCGCTACAGGCAGCATAAAGGTTTTGCCCAACTGCTGGAAAAATTCCCATAACGTTATTTTTGGTGTGGTTCTCGCCGTCATCAAACGACTCCTTGTAAAGGCTAGCTGACTAATGATGGCGAGAAGATAAAACGTTTTACCTAATTTTAGTGCGGTATAAATCACATTATCGAACGATAATAGGGGGTATAAATATAAGTGATTGATAAAACGTTTTATCTGTCACGTTATCAGGGAGTTTTCTGTTTTTATGGCTATAGCCAAAAAAATAACCATCCATGATGTTGCGCTGGCTGCGGGGGTTTCGGTCAGCACCGTCTCATTGGTGCTCAGTGGAAAAGGGCGAATTTCATCAGCGACCGGGGAGCGGGTGAATGCTGCTATTGAGCAACTGGGGTTTGTGCGTAACCGCCAGGCATCAGCGCTGCGCGGCGGGCAGAGCGGAGTAGTTGGTTTGATTGTACGCGATCTTTCAACGCCGTTTTACGCCGAGCTGACGGCGGGTCTGACGGAAGCGTTAGAAGCGCAGGGGCGCATGGTCTTCTTACTGCACGGCGGTAAAGATGGGGAGCAGTTGGCGCAGCGTTTCGCGATGTTACTCAACCAGGGGGTGGATGGCGTGGTCATTGCCGGGGCCGCCGGTAGCAGTGATGCACTGCAACAGTTGGCCGCTGATAAAGGGATCCCGGTGGTATTTGCATCACGCGCCAGCTACATGGATGACGCAGACACCGTCAGGCCCGATAACATGCAGGCTGCACAGTTACTGGTTGAACATCTTATCCGCCACGGACACCAGCGTATTGCCTGGCTGGGCGGGCAGAGTTCTTCATTGACTCGCGCAGAGCGCGTCGGCGGTTATTGTGCAACGTTACTAAAATATGGTTTACCGTTTCATAGCGACTGGGTGTTGGAGTGCTCATCCAGCCAGAAGCAGGCCGCAGAAGAGGTAACGGCGCTGTTACGCCGCAATCCCACGATCAGCGCGGTGGTGTGCTACAACGAAATAATCGCCATAGGCGCCTGGTTTGGCCTGATGAGAGCAGGACGTCAGAGTGGTGAAATTGGTGTCGATCGCTATTTCGAACAGCAAATATCGTTGGCCGGATTCGCTGATGTGGCGGAAAACGCGTTGGACGATATCCCGATTACCTGGGCCTGTTCGCCCGCGCGTGAAATGGGATACACCCTTGCTGAACGTATGCTACAACGCATTGCCCACGATGAAGGTCATTCACGCAATCTGACGCTTTCCGCTCGTCTGGTGGCGGCGAAATAAAAAAGCCCGATAAACACTGTTACCGGGCCTGTCACTGACGAGTGATTATTGTTGCGGGATGGCAGGGGCATCCGGCTGTGTAAGAGAAGGCATACCGAACATACCAACAAACTCATCCAGCGGCATTTTTTGTCCGTTCAGCGTCACCTGGCCGTTTGCGTATTGCAGGCTGGTGCCGATAACGTTGTCCTGCAAAGTCGTAATGCGGAACATCTGACCCATCGCCGCCAGGCCATTAACCTGTTGCTTCGCCAGACCAGCCGCTTCTTCCTGCTGATATCCTTCCAGTTTGGCAATTTGCGTCATGAACTCAGTCGCCATATCGACAGGGATGGTCAGTTTCGCATCCAGCGATTTGACGGAACGATCCACTTCCTGGGCCAGCGTTTGCGGCTCCACCGTGTTTGCGGTCGGATCTTTTAGCAGCAGTGACAGATTAAATGTGGTTTCACCTTTTGCATTCTTCCAGCTCAGTGGAGCAATGGTGACAACCGGTTCGCCTTTCATCAGAATCGGTAGCGCATTAAAGAAGGCTTCGGTGACTTTCTGCTGATAAAGCTCAGGATTTTGCACCACATCAATCTGCGCCATCAGCGCTTTGGTTTGGGCGCTGTACTGCTGGCTGAACTGGTGCAGTGCTTCACCGTCAATCTGGCCAACTTTCAACGTCAGCTTACCGCTCCCCATATCCTGGCCCTGCAATTTAAGGCTGTTCAGGGTGTAATCCAACTGGCTGTTGACGGTTTTGCCATTGTTAATCAGATCGGATTTGCCATCGATACCCATGCCTTCCAGCACCGCCAGCTCTTTGCCCTCGACTGAAATCGACAGTTTTTCGAGGGACAATTTCTGATCGCCGATGCGCTCACCAAAGCTTGCAATACTGCTGGAACCTTCAGTTTTCAGGTTATTGAAAGTAACTTGTACTTTCTGATCATACTCATTGACGGCATTAACCAGGCCACTTTGCGCCTCGCCAGTCAGCGACACCGCATTACCATCCTTATCTGCCGTAAACTGGAACTCCCCGCCGCTAAAGGCCACTTTTTCGTCGCCTTTCTCGTAGTTCAGCGGTTTGAGGGAGAGATCGGAACGGGTATCCCCACTGTAGCCAATACGGGAATTAATGATGAATGGCGTCTCACCTTTGGCAATATCAAACAGCGGCTTCGTCACGTCGTTATTGACCAGCGTCGTTTTCACGGAGGCCATTGCCGGAACAAGATTCAGTGATTTCAGCTGAGCCAGCGGGAAAGGACCGTGATCCACGGTTTCATTCAGGACGATGCTTTGTCCCGGTTTCAGCCAGGAATCTGCCTGCCCGGCAACAGGTTTCACCACCAACTGCAGTTGGCTATTGAACACGCCGCGCTGGTAGTTTTGATAACTCAGTTCAATGCCCGCCTCTGGGGAGTAGCGTTTTAACTGATCGTTTGCCTGCGTCACCATCTCGGCGAGATGCGTTTCGAGTTTCTTTCCTGTGTACCAGGCGCCGCCCGTCCAGACGATACCCAGTGCAACCACCACACCCGCAGCTACCAGCGATTTTTTCATTTTGATATCCATAAAATAAAACCAGGCGTTTGAAGACGCCTGGAGGAGTGACATGTCTTTAACTCACTACAGCTTAGCAAGAGTTGTTAAAAATATCAGTATCTTGCTACAGCTTGTTATAAACCCGAGCTAAACGGCCCGTGCCGCTGACGTTTACCGGCGATTCATTCGCGCTAATAAAGGCCGACTCACCCGGCTGCAGCACCAGACGCTGCTCGCCCTTGCTCAGCACGGCTTCACCTTCGATGCAGAACAAAATGGCCGCACTTTGCTGGCTGATATCTGCGCCATTGGCGGTCAGTTCATGCAAGGAGAACGCGAAATCGTCGACCGGAATGGGGAAGTCCAGTTCGCTGTCAGTCTTAACTGGCGTGGTCAGCAACTGATTGGCTGGCTTGGCGACAAACTTAACGTTGGCGACCAGCTCCGGGATATCAATGTATTTTGGCGTCAGTCCGGCGCGCAGCACGTTGTCCGAGTTAGCCATTACCTCCAGCGCCACACCTTGCAGGTAGGCGTGTGGGGTTTCGGCAAATAAGAACATCGCTTCGCCAGGATTGAGCTTCACCACATTGAGCAGCAGCGGGGAGAAGAGCCCGCTGTCATTCGGATAGAAATCGGCGATCAGGCGAATGGTTTGCCACGGTTCACCCTGCTGGCTGTTCAGCGCCGATTTCAGGATCGCCAGCGCATGGGATTTCTCCTCATCCTGCATATTCAGCAAGCTGGCGAAAAGATAGCTCAGACGTTCCGCGCTCGGTTCCTGCAGGAAATGCGCAATAGCCGGATGCGCGGCGGACACCGGTTGTAACAATGCGACAATGTCAGAGAACTCGCGGAATGCGTTCATCGCCAGGAACGGTGTCAAAGCAAAAACCAGTTCCGGTTTGTGGTTAGGATCTTTGTAATTGCGCTCGGCGGCATCCATCGGGATCCCCGCCGCGTTTTCTTTGGCAAATCCGATTTCAGAGTTGTGCTTGTTAGGATGAACCTGAATCGAAAGAGGTTGCGCGGCGCACAGCACTTTAAACAGGAAAGGCAGTTCACCAAAGCGTTTCGCAACGGCATCGCCTAACAGTGCGGATTTATCGTGTTCTATGACATCACGCAGAGCGACCGTCTGGCCGTTAGCGTCCAGAACCTGCGAACTGCTTTTCGGATGCGCGCCCATCCACAGCTCAGCCATCGGTTGCTGAGTGGGGTTGGCAATCCCATAAAGTTCCGTTAACGCAGTTTTACTTCCCCAGGCGTAGTTCTGCACTGAGTTGATGAGTTTTTGCATTCTCAAGCCCTGTTTCAATGTGGAATTTTCTACGGCTATTAAACCAAGAAACCCTGAGCGAAGTAACCTGCACATGTAAAAAGTCGTACTTGTCTCAGTTTTTGTTAAAAAATTGTGTAGGATATGGTGACTCGCTTTTAATACCCTGAGTAATTCCGGTTGCAGAAAGCCTTTCCTTCTACAACCCGACCTGCGGCAGGGAAGCAGGGCAATGGAACATCTGCCCAGAGAATAACCAGACCGAGCAGTAAGTGAGAGCACAATGTCAAACAAACCCTTTCATTATCAGCATCCTTTCCCCCTCAAAAAGGATGATACCGAATACTATCTGCTGACCAGCGACCATGTCTCCGTTGCCGAATTTGAAGGGCAGGAGATCGTTAAAGTCGCGCCGCAAGCCTTAACGCTGCTGGCTCGTCAGGCCTTCCATGATGCATCGTTTATGCTGCGTCCTGCGCATCAGCAGCAGGTGGCCGACATTCTGCGTGACCCGGAGGCCAGCGAAAACGACAAATATGTGGCCCTGCAATTCCTGCGGAATTCTGATATTGCGGCAAAAGGTATTTTGCCGACCTGTCAGGACACCGGCACCGCGATTATCGTGGGTAAAAAAGGTCAGCGCGTCTGGACCGGCGGCGGTGATGAAGCTGCGCTGGCGCGCGGTGTGTATAACACCTACATCGAAGATAACCTGCGCTATTCACAAAACGCCGCGCTGGATATGTATAAAGAGGTGAACACCGGTACCAACCTGCCGGCACAGATAGATTTGTATACCGTCGATGGCGATGAATACAAATTCCTGTGTATTGCCAAAGGCGGTGGTTCGGCGAACAAAACCTATCTGTACCAGGAGACCAAAGCGCTGCTCACGCCGGGCAAATTAAAAAATTACCTGGTTGAGAAGATGCGAACGCTGGGAACAGCGGCCTGTCCGCCGTATCACATTGCGTTCGTGATCGGTGGAACGTCAGCTGAAGCCACGCTGAAAACGGTGAAACTGGCGTCGGCTAAATATTACGATGAGCTGCCGACCGAAGGTAACGAACATGGTCAGGCATTCCGCGATGTGGAGCTGGAAAAAGAGCTGCTGATTGAGGCACAGAATCTGGGGCTGGGCGCGCAGTTCGGCGGGAAGTACTTCGCTCATGATATCCGCGTGATCCGCCTGCCGCGTCACGGTGCGTCGTGTCCGGTTGGTATGGGCGTTTCTTGCTCAGCCGATCGAAATATCAAAGCTAAGATCAACCGTGAAGGTATCTGGATCGAAAAACTGGAGCATAATCCTGGCAAATATATACCAGAAGAGTTGCGCCAGGCGGGAGAAGGCGAAGCGGTACGGGTTGACCTCAATCGTCCGATGAAAGAGATCCTGGCTCAGCTGTCGCAATACCCGGTTTCTACACGTCTGTCGCTTAACGGCACCATCATTGTTGGCCGTGATATTGCGCATGCGAAACTGAAAGAACGTCTGGATAACGGTGAAAGTTTGCCGCAGTATGTTAAAGATCATCCGATCTATTACGCTGGCCCGGCAAAAACGCCGGAAGGCTATGCCTCTGGTTCGCTTGGACCAACCACGGCAGGGCGTATGGATTCGTATGTTGACCAGCTTCAGTCCGCAGGTGGCAGCATGATCATGCTGGCGAAAGGCAACCGCAGCCAGCAGGTGACCGATGCCTGTCATAAGCATGGCGGCTTCTACTTAGGCAGTATCGGCGGCCCGGCAGCGGTGCTGGCCCAGGGCAGTATCAAGAGTCTGGAGTGTGTGGAATACCCTGAACTGGGGATGGAAGCCATCTGGAAAATTGAAGTGGAAGATTTCCCGGCGTTTATCCTGGTGGATGACAAAGGCAACGATTTCTTCAAACAGATTCAGACGTCGCAGTGCGCACGCTGCGTTAAGTAACGTCAGCCGCCCTTCGGGGCGGTTTTTTTTTACCGCACGAACCACCAAACGACAGATTAATCCTCGTTAATACTCATAAGACCAATGCAAATGGGCAATGTCGAAACATAACCTAATCAATTGTTAATGTAAGGAGCAGGTAATGGTAACGGTACGCCGCGAGAATGATTCAATGGGGGCGATTGATGTTCCAGCCGATAAACTTTGGGGCGCGCAAACCCAACGTTCGCTGGAGCATTTTCGTATCTCTACGGAGAAAATGCCGGTCTCGCTGATCCATGCGCTGGCGCTGACGAAACGCGCCGCAGCAAAGGTTAACCAGGATCTCGGGCTGCTGGCGGAGGATAAAGCCAGGGCTATTATGCAGGCCGCAGATGAGGTGTTGGCGGATAAACACCGCGATGAGTTTCCGCTGGCCATCTGGCAAACCGGGTCAGGTACGCAAAGCAATATGAACATGAACGAGGTGCTGGCAAACCGGGCCAGCGAGTTGCTGGGCGGCGTGCGGGGGATGGAACGGAAAGTTCACCCCAACGATGATGTCAATAAAAGCCAAAGCTCGAATGATGTGTTCCCGACCGCAATGCACGTTGCCGCGCTGCTGGCGCTGCGTAACTCACTGATCCCGCAGTTAAATGTGTTAACCAAAACGCTCAGTGATAAATCACACGCTTTCGCGGATATCGTCAAAATCGGTCGTACACATCTGCAAGATGCAACCCCGCTTACGCTTGGCCAGGAGATTTCCGGCTGGGTGGCAATGCTTGAACATAACCTCAGACACATTGAAAACAGCTTACCCCACGTGGCGGAACTGGCGCTGGGAGGAACCGCGGTAGGGACCGGACTGAACACGCATCCGGAATATGCCCGTCGGGTCGCGGATGAATTGCGGGACATTACCTGTGCGCCGTTCGTTACCGCACCGAATAAATTTGAAGCGCTAGCCACCTGCGATGCGCTGGTTCACGCCCACGGCGCGCTAAAAGGGTTGGCGGCATCGCTGATGAAAATCGCCAACGATGTGCGCTGGCTGGCATCCGGTCCGCGTTGCGGGATTGGCGAAATTTCGATTCCTGAAAATGAACCGGGCAGCTCCATTATGCCGGGTAAGGTCAATCCTACCCAGTGTGAAGCGCTCACCATGCTTTGCTGTCAGGTAATGGGCAACGATGTCGCCATCAACATGGGCGGAGCGTCAGGTAATTTTGAGCTCAACGTTTACCGTCCGATGGTCATCCACAATTTCCTGCAGTCGGTGCGTCTGCTGGCTGACGGTATGGAAAGCTTTAACGAGCACTGCGCGACAGGGATCGAGCCCAATCGTGAACGAATCGATCAACTGCTCAACGAGTCGCTAATGCTGGTGACCGCGCTCAATACCCATATCGGTTATGATAAAGCCGCTGAAATTGCCAAAAAGGCGCACAAAGAGGGGCTGACGTTAAAAGCCTCCGCCCTGGCGCTGGGGTATCTAACCGAAGCGGAGTTTGACAGCTGGGTACGCCCGGAACTGATGGTTGGCAGTATGCGGCCAGGCAGTTAGTCCGCAACGTACAGGTGCAGCCGGGGAATAATCAATCTCAACGGCTGCGCCTGAGGTTTAAAACGATGCTGAACATTGTCGGCATCATAATTCAGTAACTCGCCGATATCTGGTACGGTCATGCCGTTTTCATTGTTGAGCAACGCGATCAAGGGCGTCGGGCAGGCATATTGCACCTGCTTTTGTTCTCCTTTGTACCAGACGCGGGCGATGGGCTGCACTTTTACCGGCCGTTTAATCTTCAGGCGCGCCTGCTGGCCCAGGGCGGCGACATCCTGATATTCCCGTTCAAGTTTCGCCTGCCACTCTTCCCGCGTCCAGGGATGTACGCTGCGCGGCGACGTCAGGCTTTTTTCCAGTTGCTGTAGTACTTCATCGCGTTTCAGATTTTTAATAATGTGTTTGTTGGCCCAGCCAAATCGCAGGGTGGCAGGCTCTCTGACAAGGGTGAGCGTACGATAGGCATTCAGTGTAATCAGTCCCGGCAGGTGGCGATGCACCCATTCAAAACGCGCTGCCGGTGCCAGCCCTGATTCCACCGTGACAATGCGCTCGAAGGTGGTTTTTAGCTGGTTAATACGCTGTATTTGCTCTTCCAGAGCGCGCTGAGCTGCGTTATCTACCTGATAACACAGTACGCCTGGCAGGCGGACGGCCGCTTTGCTGCTACGATTCTCGGACTGTTGCTGGATAAACAGATGACGATAGTGGCGTAGCGCCAGCGTTTCAGCCTCTTTACCTAAATGCTGCTTAACATCAATGTTCTGCAGTGGGGCATGCTCTGCCTCTTTGGCCACTTCCGGTAACGAGAAGACGCGCGCAATCAGCAGCGTCTGCTGCAACAGATTGTCGTTCAGAAGCGCCAGCTCTTGCTCCATCTGGCGGAAGGTGCCGTTCAGGCGGTCGACGAGATCGTAACGGGCCATAGATTTACCATTTTAGTTACAACATACTTTTTTATAGCACAACCTCCACCATTTGACCACCGAGCCGAATGGGTCAGGCAGCTGAAATTTCAGGAATGTTATGCCAGACGGGCCAACTGAAACAAAAGCGGGCGCCGCCGAGTTCACTTTTATCACAGACGACCGTACCGCCCATAGCCAATGCGATCGAGTGAACAATGGCTAGCCCAAGCCCGCAACCACCGGTCGCCCGGTCACGGCTGGGGTCAAGGCGTACAAACGGTTCAAAAACCTGTTCGCGGGCGTCTGGAGCAATACCGGGACCGTCATCTTCCACAACCAGCGTCGCCTGATTGCCATTCAATAACAGGCTCGCTTGCACCGTAGACTGGCAATAGCGCAGGGCGTTATTCAGTAGATTATCCAGTACGCGCTCCATCAGGCGCATATCCAGCGCGCCGTAGTCGCCAATATTAAGATGGCGTAAGCGCACCGCACGCTCAGGGTTTACGCTTTGCACATCCTCCAGATGGGTTGTCAGCCAAACGGCCAGATCCGGTACGCTGAGCTTCAGTTCATTTTGCGGGCGGTCCAGCCGTGCATAGGTCAGTAATTCTTCGATTAACCCTTCCAGTTGGCCAATATCGCGATTTAGTGCCTGGGATTCCTGCGCGGTGAGGTTATCACTCATTTCCAGCCGGTAACGTAAGCGTACCAGTGGGGTACGAAGCTCATGGGCAATGCCATCGATAAGTTGTTTCTTACTGGCGATTAGCGCATTGATATTGTCTGCCATCTGGTTAAACGCGATACCCAATCGCTCAAAGCTGGAACCGCTGTCAAAATGGAGGCGTTCGCCCAGATGTCCTTCCCCAAAACGCTGTGCAGCAGCTTCCAGTCGCAGCATTTCCTGCCAGTGCGGTCGCATCCAGATAAGTACCGGAAAGGCCAGCGAGATAGCAATAAACGCCATCAACGCGATGTCCAGCAAGCGCATTTGATGGAGAAAATAGAGATAGGGAAGCGGGCCGACGGCCAGCACGTAATGGCTGCGTGGGATCCGTTGAATAAATGTGTACTGATCGTCAAGCGCCACGATATCGCCTTCGCGCAAACGTTGCATTGTTTGAACGTCCAGCGTGTACTTATTTAACGGTTCAACGCGCAGGTCAAAGGAGAGGTTCAAATCCATCTCCTTCAGCGTTTTACCCCAGTCACGTGGCGGGATCTCGCGAAGCTCGCTGCGCATCAGGTATAACGAGCTTTTCATTAAATCGTCGAGGGATTGTCTGCCTGCGCGCTCTGCGGTGAATTTATAGACCAGGCCGACCAGCAGGGTCATCACCAGAAAGCAGACAAACAGCAGGAGATAAAACTGTACAAACAGCTTCTTCATAAAAAATCACCGAATACATAATATAATGCTCACCGATACTCTCAAAATTGCTGTGATATAAAAATATGAATTTCAATCGCTGTTGTTATTTACTACTCATTTTCGCAGCGTTAGGCTGCATTTTCACCTCGCATCCCTTTGTTATATGGTTTTTGCTCGCCAACATACTGACGTTGGCAATGTACGGTGCGGATAAAATGGCAGCGCGCAGGGCCTGGCGCCGAGTGCCGGAGTCCACTTTGCTGCTGTTTGGCGTTGTTGGCGGGTGGGGTGGCGCGATAGCCGCTCAACAACTCTTTCGCCATAAAACACAAAAACAGCCATTCAAAACCTACTTTATTATCAGTGTGATAGTGAATGTGTCTGTCATCGGAGCGGCCTATCATTTCTATCCTTTTTCATCCTGGTGAACGTCAGTGACAGGCAGCCTGCTTACTTGAGACAGGAAACGTACTTTTCACCTGAGCGCTGCACGATGTCATCGGCATTTTTCGTTATGTCTTTCCCTTCAAACGCGCCATAAAGTTGCTTAAATTTCACCGTACTCAGGCGGTGGGTAATGTCGCTGACCGTTGCGGCTGGCAATGGCAACATATTGGGGTAGCTCCACATAAAGGAGACGGCATGCGCCCCAGGGGTGACCTGAACGATATCGCCGGAAAGCACCACGCCTTCATCTCGCGCCCAGTGCAGAACGCAGCCGCCAGCAAAGTGTCCGCCGAGGCGTATCACACTGACGTCGCGTGTTAGTTCCAGGGTGTCGCCATCCCAAAATTTAATCCACGGGCTGTCGCGCATTACCCACTTGCGGTCGTTGGCATGGAGATAAATGGGAGCGTTAAATTCGTCAGCCCAGTCTTGCATGGTGGTGTAGTAATGAGGATGCGAAATCGCGATGGCCTTAAGCCCGCCCAGGGACGTTATTAGCATTTTTGTGGCGTCGTCGAGCGTGGCAATGCAGTCCCATAAAATATTGCCTTCCGGAGTACGCAGAATAAACGCCCGTTGATCAATTGCAAAACCAGGAACGGTGCGGATGCTGAGGAGGGTGCTGTCATGTTGCCGCCACTTATTTGTGTGCGAAGCACAAAGTGCGGCAAAATCGACCCATTCCTGTCCGGTCGCGGGGACATACTGACGTTCGTCCTGGCAGATATCGCAATGTTCAGGAAGGGCGTCTGCAACCTCATAGGATGTTCCACAGGCTTTGCATAACGTGATCATCGTGTCTTCCTCTATTGAAAAAACACAGTCAGCATGGCACACCGATACGCAAGGGTGTGCCCTTTAGTGCTCTACACGATAAGCTAGGAATGGTGGGCGTGGGTCGTTGTGGCCCAACCAGCAGAAAGCAGGAATAATGTCTACACCGTCCCTGTCGAGGGTCATTTCCGGCGAAAAAAATGAGGATAATGTTTGGAAAATAGTCTGTTCAACACCTGGCTTAGCCGTTGGGGACTTACTCCTGATGGCCAACCGCTTGAGACGCACACATCACAGCTTTTGCCCGTGGTGACCAAAGATGGTCAGAAAGCCATACTCAAACTCACCGACGATGACAGTGAACGGAACGGCTGCGAACTAATGGTCTGGTGGAACGGGAATGGTGCTGCGAAAGTGCTTGCTCATGCAGCAGGGGCGATTCTGTTAGAACGTGCAACAGGGGCGGGGTCTTTAGCGGACATGTCCTGGTCTGGCAATGATGCGCAGGCCTGTCGCATTATTTGCCATGCAGCCAGTCGACTCCATCTCCCCCGGAATGCGTCAACGCCTGCGTTAACACCGCTACTTTATTGGTTTCGCGATCTGGCTCCTGCCGCGAAAAAGCATGGCGGCATCCTGACGCATTGTGCAGAGGTGGCAAACATATTGCTCTCCTCTCCCCAGAATGAAGTCGTATTGCACGGTGACTTACACCACGGCAATATTCTTGATTTCGGAACGAAAGGATGGCTGGCTATCGATCCTAAAGGGCTGGTGGGCGAGCGTGGCTTTGATTACGCCAATATTTTTACTAATCCCGATCTTGCCGACCCCACCAAACCTGTCGCCATTGAGCCAGAAATATTCGCACAACGGGTAAATATTGTGTCTGAAATCGCGAGGATTGAACGGCAGCGTTTGCTGATGTGGATTATTGCCTGGTGTGGGTTGTCGTCTGCCTGGTTTCTGCAAGAAGGAGACTGCGCCACGATACCCCTGCGCATCGCAGAGTTAGCGAGCGCGGAACTCGCTTTTGGGGGTAATCAATTTTGATCTACGACACTGGGTTGGTAATTATTTAGAGTTATCATTAGCCTGGTAAATGTTTTATTAATCAATCATTGAACGGCGGTGTGGTGTGTTGTCTAGCGCAAATTTGACAGGCTGGGAGCAATGAACGCATTGTTTTCATTTTTAAAAAAACGCCCGAACATTATTTTGTTGATGGTCTTACTCATCGGGGCAAACATCGTGGCGTGGCTGTGGGCTTTCACTGTGTTTAGCAACAACACATCGTTACTGGCGCTTAGTCTGATCGCATGGTGCTATGGTTTGCGCCATGCTGTTGATGCCGATCATATCGCCGCGATAGATAACGCTACGCGTAAACTCATGCAGCAGAAAAAACGCGCCCTGACGACGGGAGCCTGGTTTTCTCTGGGGCATTCCACCATTGTGGTACTGGCAAGCATTGGCATTGCGTTGACCACCAGCGTGTTTAAGCAACACATGACATGGTTTCAGAATGTCGGCGGTCTGATAGGTACCACGGTTTCTGCCGTATTTCTGTTGATTCTGGCTACCATTAATCTCGTTATATTCTGTCATGTCTGGAAGGCTTTTCGTCATCTAAAACGCACCGGTACTTACGATGGCACCACAGAGGAAATGACAGTTTCAGGCCCGCTGAACTGGCTTTTCCGCTCGGCGTTTCGGCTGGTAGGCAAAGACTGGCATATGTATTTTGTCGGCTTTTTGTTTGGCCTGGGTTTTGATACCGCTACTGAAATTTCTCTGCTCGGAATTTCTGCTTCAAGCGCGTCCAGTGGCATGTCGGTGTGGTCAATTCTCGTGTTCCCGGCGCTGTTTACCTGCGGCATGGCGCTGATCGACTGCCTCGACAGTATCCTGATGGTTGAGGCCTACGGATGGGCATTCAATAAGCCGCAGCGTAAGCTCTATTACAATATGACCATCACCGGGACCTCGGTAATTGTTGCGCTTTTTATTGGCGGGCTGGAGGCGCTGGGGCTTCTCTCTGACGCATTTTCGCTTCAGGGGGGGTTGTGGGATACCGTCAGCGAGTTGAGTGACCATATGGGGAATGTCGGGTTTGCGATTATTGGCGTCTTTATCGGCTGCTGGATTATTTCTGCAATAAATTACCGTTGGAAAAAATACGACGGGCTGACGTTTAGTTGACACAAAAGAAAGCCTTCCGTGAAAGGGAAGGCTTGGATCTTACTTGAGGACTGACTAATTCACGGTGACGATACACACCATTTTCATCACCCAAATCTGGGTGATATTAAAAGTGACGGTGTAACGTATAATGGTCGGCCCGGAGGGATTACATTTGAGACTCATCGTCCCAGGCGTGCGGTGCAAACAGATAACCTTTGTTGCGCACCGTTTTGATTCGATAGGGTTCAGTCGCGTTATCGAGCAGTTTTTTGCGTAACCGGGAAATTGCGACATCAACGCTGCGATCCATGCCGTCATAACTTACGCCGCGCAGGTTCTTCAGCAGCGCATCGCGGTCCATAATTTTCCCGGCATGGGTTGCCAGCTCCCACAGTAATTCAAAATCTGCGGTGGAGAGTGAGACTTGCTCGCCGCCGAGCAGCACGGAACGATTGGTTGGGTCGATAGTGAGTGTGCCAAAGCGCAGCGTCGTGTGCGGCGTGATGGTTGCCGCCTGAATGCCTTTAGACTGGACTGAGTGTTCATTCTGGCGCAGATGCAGACGCAGGCGAGCAAGCAGCACTGCTGGTGGCGTTGTCTTCAGAATATAGTCACAGGCACCCATTTCCAGCGCCAGAATATGGTTCATATCGCTGTCCAGCGAGGTGAGCAGGACAATAGGACCCTGCCAGCGTCCACGCAAATCGCGGCAGATAGTCATCCCATCTTTGCCCGGCAGCATGATATCTAATAACACCAGATCGGGTTGAACTTGCAGGATTTTCTCCTCGGCCAAATCACCTCGAGGCTCAACGATAACCTCAATATCATGCCGGGCCAGATAGGCTGCAATCAGCGAGCCAACTTCGGGATCATCTTCAACAAATACGATGGTGTTCATATCATTCATTTTGAATATAAAACGCCAACATACACCGCCCTGGTTTTTCCTTCCATTAATCTTTTCTAAACAAGAACGCTTCCGTTATGCTAGGGGCTGATGTTATTGATGTGTTAAGGCAGAGTGATGGGACTCGTTATAAAAGCGGCGCTCGGTGCGCTGGTGGTGGTGTTGATTGGTGTGCTGGCGAAAACAAAGAACTACTATATTGCCGGATTAATTCCGTTGTTCCCGACCTTTGCGTTGATTGCCCACTATATCGTGGCCAGTGAACGTGGGATCGAAGCGTTGCGTACAACCATTGTCTTCAGCATGTGGTCGATTATTCCCTATTTTGTCTACCTCGTTTCGCTGTGGTATTTCACCGGATTTATGCGCTTACCCGTTGCGCTCGGCGGTTCAGTGGGGTGCTGGGGCCTGAGCGCATGGTTGCTTATTTTTTGTTGGATTAAATTGCACTAACGCAGATGACGCCCGCCATCAAGGGCAAAACTACGCCCGGTGACAAAACAGCTGGTCAACAGATAGTCAATTAAATCAATGACCTCTTTTTCACCCGGCGCTGTTTTCATCAGTGATTTGTTCAATGCCTGCTGACGATACTCTGCATCGTCACCCTCGTTAAACAGGATTAGCGAGGGGGCAATCGCGTTCACTTTCACTTCTGGTGCCAGTTTGCGCGCGAACGAGCGGGTCATGTTGTCCAGCGCCGCTTTGCTGGCTGCATAAGCGATGTGCTTATCGCTGCCACGCTCCACAACATAATCCGTAAAATGGATAATATCGCTGGCCGCGTGTCCATGCCCGCGCAGCAATCCTTCCAGCGCGTGGTTGAGCAGGTAGGGGGTATTGACGTGAATCTGCATCATGGCTGACAGCACTTCGGTTAACGGCGCACCGGGCTTTTCTGCAAGCCAGGCACTGGCATTATGCACAATACCGCGCAGGCCATCCGTCTGTGCTTTGACCTCATCCGCAAAGGCCAGTACGCCCTCATCGGTGGAAAAATCAGCCTGGATACACAGCACGCCCGCATCTCGCAGGCCATCAATAGCCGGATAATGCGTGCGGTAGCTAACGATAACTGGCTGTTTTTGATTAATAAAGTGCCATGCGACGGCGAGGCCGATACGTCGACCTCCTCCGGTGATAAGAATTGGCAAAGGGGGCTTTTTACCCATCGTAATCTCCATGTGTCGCGAACGATGGGGACAATGTTACCCCATCAACATCCAGGTCGCCGGAACAGCAGCAACAAGCAGCAGGCCGATCAGCGCCATTTCCTGGCGTTTTAATACGTTTTCATGCGCGTGTGTTTTACGGGCATAAAGGAAGACCAGCAGCCCTGGCGCATACAGCACCACAGACAGCAGCAGGTGCATCGGACCTGACGCATACAATAACCATATGCCATAAATACTCGCTCCGATACCGACAGCCTTATGAATTGGACGAGTGGCAATTTTCAGCAGAAATGCGCCGACCAGTAAATAGGGCACCAGAATCATTTCTGAGGCGATGGTTAATAACGTATTGTAGTCGGAACCTGTGAGCCAGATCAGCACCAGGCAAATCTGTACGCAGATATTGGTCAGCCACAGCGACGCCGATGGCGCGCCTTGCGCGTTCTGCCGCGCAAAAATGCGTGGAAACGCTTTGTGCGTGGAGGCGAGGAACGGCACTTCCGCCGCCATAATCGTCCAGCTTAAATAAGCACCGCACACGGAGACAATCAGACCTGCGGCAATAATAATTTCACCCCATGGCCCCATCATTTTCACCATCAGACCGGCCATTGAGGGGTTGCGGATCTCCGCCAGTTCGGGACGTGCGACAACGCCCAGAGACAGCAGGGTGACAAGCAGATAAACGCCCAGCGCGGCGAGTACCGCCAGCAGCGTAGCGCGTCCGACATCGCGTTTGTTTCTGGCACGAGCTGAAACCACCACCGCGCCTTCCACACCGATGAAAACCCACAGGGTGATGAGCATGGTGTTTTTTACCTGCTCCCAGACGGGAACGCCCAACGCTACGCCGGTAAAATCGAGGGTAAAGGTGTCGAGCTTAAACAGCATAAACGCCAGCACGATAAACAGACCAAGCGGCAGTAATTTCGCCAGCGTCGCCACCAGGTTAATACTGGCTGCCGTTTGCACACCACGCAGCACCAGAAAATGGACCACCCACAACAGCACCGATGCGCCAACAATCGACTGCCAGGTATTACCGTCGCCAAACAGACGTAACTCCGGCGTGTCGGTAAAGAAGCTGAGCGCAGAGAAAACAATCACCAGATACGAAACGTTAGCGATAACAGCACACAGCCAGTATCCCCACGCGGAGCAAAAGCCAATCAGCTCACCGAAACCTTCACGTGCATAGGTAAATATGCCGCCATCCAGTTCAGGACGGATACGCGTCAGAATCAGCATGGCAAAGGCGAGCAAAAGGATACCCGCACCGGTAATCGCCCAACCAATCAGTAATGCAGCCGGGCTTGCTACCGCCGCCATATTTTGTGGCAGGCTGAAAACACCAGCGCCGAGCATTGAGCTTAAAACCAGCGCGGTGAGTGCGCTCAGACCCAATTTCTTTTCCATTTGTATCCAGTGACAAAAACGAGAGTGAGAGAATAATTATTTTGGCAAACCGCATAAAAATGGTGAAAGCCACTAAGGCGCGGGATTTTACGGAGAGAAGAGAACGCATGCAATGGGGATAGAGAGATTTGTGACTAATAGTGTGAAAAGTAGTCTTAATACTGCTGTTTTTGTTTCGCCCGAGGGGAGGATGGCGGGAAATTATCAGGTCTACAAGGCTGTAGACCTGATAAGGTATTGAGTATTACTTATACAGGTCAGCGCTGATGGTCATGTTATTACCACGTTCAGACCACTGGCGGGTGATGTGATAATACTTAGCGCCTTTCTTCGCTGCGCGTTTGGCTACCTGGTAAGAGATTTCAGTCATGTTGCCATAGTTACCGGTGAACTTGATGCTGTCGAACGGCACCATCATAGCGGCGGTTGCTTTGTTCAGTTCTTCAACTTTGGTTCCATCCGGTAGCGTGACAGTGTAACGCCCACCTTTGGTGGATTGCGTTTCGAAGAAACGACCGACTTCAGCGCTCGGAGACGCGGTAGTCGCAACGCCTGGGATCTCAACTTTCTTCGCGGCTTCGCCACCGGCTGCTAATGCGGCACGTCCGGCATCTGAATCTGCTGGGATCGCATCAGGGCTTTGTACTACGCGTTTTTTCGCATCAGCTTTATAGATGAATGCGGTAATACGCTGGTTGCCGCCCTGGTTGGCATCGACCTGGCGCACGATGTAGAAGGAGTAAGCGCCTTTCTCTTTCGCTGCTTTGGTGATGGCATCGTTCACTTCAGGCTGGCTGCGGTAGAAGCCCTGCACCGTAACGGTATCGAATGGTTCTATCAGAACGGCTTGATCTTTCGGTAATTCCATCACGCCGTTAATGACACGGTTTTTGGACGCTTCCGCTTTTTCAGCATCGGCTTTATAGATGTCGGCTACAACGCGCCAGTTACCGCCGCTGCCAAAATCTGAGGTATCAACAACATAAAAGGAGGCTGCACCGTCTTTATCTGCACGGCGTGATACGGCGGTCACCGCGTCACCGATAGCATTAAAACGACCGGTAACCACAATGCGGTCATAGGGTTTCAGGGCAGCCGCTTGCTCCGGCGTCAATTCTGTCGCTGCATTTACAGAAAAAGCAGTCGCAGAAATAAGTGCGGACGCCAGGAGAGTGTTCTTAAGCTTCATAAAAATAATCCTTCGCCTTGCGCAAACCAGGTACTGGTATTGTTATTGACTAGAAACGTCGCTGATTATTGCATTTAAATTGTGTCAGTGTCTGCGTCAATTTTCACTCATCGTGCCACGTGACGTAACAACACAGATAACATTTTGTGATATGTCGAAAATTTCGGCGTTTGGCGACCAAAACTGATAAAGCAGTTGAATTTCATAAGTTAATTTAATGTTAATCAATTGTTTTTGGCAGGCACGTAATCATGTTTTGCCGCTTCGCTTGAGCGAATTATCGGCCTTTGTGGGCTATTTTTAGGGTATTTTATCTGCCAGCGGTTCGATTCATCTCTATTTCGCGAATTTCATAATAAATACTGTTTTTTGGCGCTAGATCACAGGCGTCATTTTCAGTAGGTTATACAGAGTTTGTTACTGTTTTATTTTATTGGGGTAACACTGACCTCTTTCGAGAGTGCGCGCATGCCTCGTGCGAACATTGATAAACCATCATCACAAATACAGATGGAAGGGAACATTATGCGAATTGGCATACCAAGAGAACGGTTAACCAATGAAACCCGCGTCGCAGCTACGCCGAAGACGGTTGAGCAGCTGCTTAAGTTGGGTTTCAGCGTCGCGGTTGAAAGCGGTGCAGGTCAACTGGCAAGTTTTGACGATAAGGCGTTTGTACAAGCAGGCGCAGAAATTGTTGACGGAAATGCCGTCTGGCAGTCAGAGATCATCCTGAAGGTCAACGCGCCGGAAGAGGCGGAAATCCCGTTGCTCAACCCGGGCACGACGCTGGTGAGTTTTCTTTGGCCCGCGCAAAACCCTGAGCTGTTGCAGAAGCTGGCAGAGCGCAACGTGACGGTTATGGCGATGGACTCCGTGCCGCGTATTTCGCGCGCGCAGTCGCTGGATGCCTTAAGCTCGATGGCGAATATCGCCGGGTATCGTGCCATTGTTGAAGCCGCTCATGAATTTGGCCGCTTCTTCACCGGCCAGATCACCGCCGCGGGCAAGGTTCCACCTGCCAAGGTCATGGTGATTGGGGCGGGTGTGGCAGGTCTGGCAGCTATCGGTGCGGCAAACAGCCTGGGCGCTATCGTTCGTGCTTTTGACACTCGTCCGGAAGTGAAAGAACAAGTTCAGAGTATGGGCGCTGAGTTCCTCGAACTGGACTTTAAAGAAGAGGCCGGCAGCGGCGACGGTTACGCCAAGGTGATGTCCGAAGCGTTCATCAAAGCCGAAATGGCGCTCTTCGCCGCACAGGCGAAAGACGTTGATATTATCGTTACCACCGCGTTGATTCCGGGCAAACCGGCACCGAAACTGATCACCCGTGAAATGGTCGATTCGATGAAGGCGGGCAGCGTGATTGTCGATCTCGCCGCGCAAAACGGCGGTAACTGCGAATATACCGTGCCCAACCAGGTGACCACCACCGAGAACGGGGTGAAGGTTATCGGTTATACCGACCTGCCAGGCCGACTGCCGACGCAGTCTTCCCAGCTTTATGGCACGAACCTCGTTAACCTGCTCAAGCTGTTGTGCAAAGAGAAAGACGGCAATATCACCGTCGATTTTGACGATGTAGTCGTACGTGGCGTTACGGTGGTTCGCGAGGGTGAAATCACCTGGCCTGCGCCGCCGATCCAGGTTTCTGCTCAGCCGCAGGCTGCGCCAAAAGCCGCGCCCGCACCGAAAGAAGAGAAAAAACCGACCTCACCGTGGCGCAAATATGCGCTGATGGCGCTGGTCGTCATACTGTTTGGCTGGCTCGCTGATGTCGCGCCGAAAGAGTTCCTGGGTCACTTTACGGTGTTCGCGCTTTCCTGTGTAGTGGGTTACTACGTGGTCTGGAATGTGTCGCACGCGCTACACACTCCGCTGATGTCCGTGACAAACGCTATCTCCGGGATCATCGTTGTCGGGGCGTTATTGCAAATTGGCCAGGGTGGCTGGGTGAGTTTCCTGAGCTTTATCGCGGTGCTTATTGCCAGCATTAATATTTTCGGTGGCTTCACCGTGACTCAGCGCATGCTGAAAATGTTCCGGAAAAACTAAGGGGTAACATATGTCTGGAGGATTAGTTACAGCTGCATACATTGTTGCCGCGATCCTGTTTATTTTCAGCCTGGCGGGGCTTTCGAAACACGAAACCTCTCAACAGGGTAACAACTACGGTATCGCCGGGATGGCGATTGCGCTGATTGCCACGATTTTTGGCCCGGAGACCGGCAACGTTGCGTGGATCCTGGTGGCGATGATCATCGGCGGCGCGATTGGTATTCGTCTGGCGAAGAAAGTCGAGATGACCGAGATGCCGGAGCTGGTGGCGATTCTGCACAGCTTCGTCGGTCTGGCGGCGGTACTGGTGGGTTTCAACAGCTACCTGTATCACGACACGGGCCTGGAACCGATTCTGGTGAACATTCACCTGACAGAAGTGTTCCTTGGTATCTTCATCGGTGCGGTGACCTTTACCGGTTCCGTGGTGGCGTTTGGCAAACTGCGGGGTAAGATCTCTTCTAAACCGCTGATGCTGCCGAATCGTCACAAAATGAACCTGGCGGCACTGGTTGTTTCTTTCCTGCTGCTGGTGGTGTTTGTTCGTACCGAAAGCGTGGGTCTGCAGGTTCTGGCGCTGCTGGTGATGACCATTATTGCGTTAGCCTTTGGCTGGCATCTGGTGGCGTCCATCGGCGGTGCGGATATGCCGGTCGTCGTTTCAATGCTTAACTCCTATTCAGGATGGGCGGCGGCGGCAGCGGGCTTTATGCTCAGTAACGATCTGCTGATCGTCACCGGTGCGCTGGTCGGTTCTTCCGGTGCGATCCTGTCTTACATCATGTGTAAGGCGATGAACCGTTCGTTTATCAGCGTGATTGCCGGTGGCTTTGGTTCTGATGGTTCTTCTACGGGGTCTGATGAAGAAGTCGGTGAGCATCGTGAGATTAATGCGGAAGACACGGCAGAAATGCTGAAGAACTCGCACTCCGTGATAATCACCCCGGGCTATGGCATGGCCGTGGCACAGGCGCAATATCCGGTCGCTGAAATCACCGAGAAACTGCGCGCGCGCGGCATCAAGGTACGTTTCGGTATTCACCCGGTAGCAGGGCGCTTGCCAGGTCATATGAACGTACTGCTGGCGGAAGCCAAAGTACCCTATGACATCGTGCTGGAAATGGATGAAATCAATGATGATTTCGCCGATACCGATACCGTGCTGGTAATTGGCGCCAACGATACGGTAAACCCGGCGGCGCAGGACGATCCGCGTAGCCCAATCGCCGGTATGCCGGTGCTGGAAGTATGGAAAGCGCAGAACGTTATCGTGTTCAAACGCTCTATGAACACCGGCTATGCTGGCGTGCAGAACCCGCTGTTCTTTAAAGAAAACACCCATATGCTGTTTGGCGATGCCAAAGCCAGCGTGGATGCGATCCTGAAAGCGCTGTAATCGTCAGCGCAAACCAAGACGGCCTCTGCGGAGGTAATGCTTGTCAGTTAACGAGGATGAGTGGCACATACGGAGGTAATGAATCTGTTGCCTCCGGTATATTGCTACGTTCACCTTATGTTTGTCACTTCTCTGAGGCAATACGACCTGTGAACGTGTTAAGGGTACTATCGCCGTACCCTTAACAATCCCGGCTCCCGGCGGGAAAATTGTTGCTGCGCAATACCCTCCGCTTATTCCTTCAGGCTAACGGGCCGGGCGCGAGGTAGCGTCCCTGCAAAACGCGCCCTGAACCCGCATCCCTGCGGGTTCTCCCGGCCTTCCGGAAACACGTCGTCAATTTTCAGCCGGACCAGCCCACACCTGACCCCCTGCGTTTTTTTATCTGAACAGCAAAACAGAGTTAACTGGAAGTCAGTGCGTTGCAGCGATGACCCCGGTCCGGCTGAAAATCGATGAGGCGTTGACGGCTGACCGGGTCTGCCCGCAGGGATGCGGGCAGAGGGGACGGCCTGCAGGGACGCAGGCTCGGCCCCGACCCGACAGGCAGACGGCATAAGACGAATGAATCGCGCAGCGACGATTTTCCCGCCGGGAGCCTGGGTTGCAAGGGAGGCGGCGGTGAGCCTCCCTTGCGCGTTCACGGGTATCTGAGCCTCATAGAATTGATACCACTGAGGTGAACGGAACCCTGAGCCAAAATCACATGTTCTCCATAATGATTAACTGACGGGCATAACCTCTGCGGAGGCCGTTTTTTTTTAATACTCCGCTATTCATGATTACCGCTCATAAACCCATACGGTTATAACCGTCTAATCACCGTAAAACGCCGTGTATATTCATTCTTTATTGAGATCGCTCAGCAACACGGCAATGCTTTGACCGCCGTTGGTTTGCTCAAGCGCGATTTTCACGATGATGGTCAGCGGCACAGAAAGCAGCATCCCGACAGGCCCTAGTAACCAGCCCCAGAAGATTAACGACAGAAACACCACCAGCGTAGACAACCCAAGTCCACGTCCCATGATCCGCGGTTCGAGGATATTCCCGAACACCAGGTTAATGACCAGATAACCTGCGAAAACCACCAGGGCGTCATAAAGGCCGCTAAATACCAGCACCTGAGCAATAGGAGGAATGGCGGCCAGCACTGAACCGATATTAGGAATATAGTTGAGCGCAAACGCCAGCAGTCCCCAGACAAAAGCGAAACGCACGTCGAGTGCGGCGAGCATGCCCCAGGCCACCAGCCCGGTCACAATGCTGATCGCCGTTTTGAGCACCAGATAGTGGGATACGCTGTCGATGGCGCGTTGAATCGCCGCCATTCCCTCAATGGGACGGCTCATCATTTGTTTGAGTTTGTTGGGTAACTGCGGTACTTCCAGCAGCATAAAAACCACCGTTAACAGCAGTAAAAATATCGATGACATGGCATTAGACAGCTGTGCCAGTAAATTGGTCACCAGCGTCATTGCCGCGTTCGGATCGATATATTTGACGAGTTCATCCACGGAAACGCCGATCCCTGCGCGCTGTAACCACGGCTCAAGGTTTTTGAGTGGGATAACCAGTGAAGAGCGATACTGCGGCAGCGTTCGCGCAAGCTCATTTAAGGATGTACCTAAATACGCTAATAGCAACACCATTAGCATCACAATAATAACAATGAGCAATGATACCGCTATTACGCGCGGTATGCGAAGTTTGACCATCCGCTGCACCACGGGGTTAAGCACGACGGCAATAAATAACGCCAGAATAAATGGGACGATGATATCTGCGGCAACGCGGATGCCGCTCAGGATGATAACCAGCATGCCCAGCATAATGACTATTTTTAGGCCGTTAAGCGTGATGATCGGTTTCGCCATGTGTATTCCTGCATTTTTCATTTTTGAATCTGAATAATAATGTGATTTGCGTCGAGCCGTTATAACAAAAATCAAATGGGGCAGGTAAAGAAGTGAAAAGACTTTGAGTTCGCATTGAAGCTATGGTACAAATCATCTGTGTTTAACTACCGAGGACAATTATCATCCGCGATGATGAGAAGCAACACTGCGGATAATTGTAATATTATGGACAATATGTTCAGGATGTTTTTGCGTTTACCTTCACTTCTTCGTACCTCCTCCACTTTCTTGCTTGCGGGTGAGCAACACTGGCGCAACGCGCTTTAGTCCCTTCTTCTGCCTGAGCTGGCGCTGTGCGCTGAGCTAACTAATTTTATTTTTTGGTTTACTGCATGCAGTAGGCCCAAAGGACTATATTCTCAAGCAGGAGAAGCATTATGTTTTACTGGATATTATTAGGTCTGGCCATCGCGGCTGAAATTACTGGTACGCTGTCAATGAAATGGGCAAGCGTCGGCCATGGTAATTCGGGCTTTATTTTAATGCTGGTAATGATTGCCTTATCGTATATTTTTCTCAGTTTTGCCGTTAAAAAAATTGCCCTTGGTGTGGCCTATGCCTTATGGGAAGGTATCGGTATTTTATTTATTACGCTGTTCAGCGTGCTGTTATTTGACGAAACCTTGTCCACGATGAAGGTGGCTGGACTGGTCTCGCTGGTGTTAGGTATTGTGCTGATTAAATCCGGTACACGAAAACCGACAAAGGCGGGCAGAGAGGTGAGCCATGCAGCAGTTTGAGTGGGTTCACGGCGCATGGCTTGGCATAGCCATTGTGCTCGAAATCGTCGCTAACGTCTTTTTGAAATTTTCAGATGGGTTTCGCCGCAAGACTTATGGCGTGCTGTCGCTGGCAGCCGTGTTAGCGGCCTTTAGCGCGCTGTCCCAGGCGGTAAAAGGTATCGACCTTTCTGTTGCCTACGCCTTGTGGGGCGGCTTCGGGATTGCCGCGACGTTAGCGGCAGGTTGGGTATTGTTTGGTCAGCGCCTGAATCATAAAGGCTGGATCGGTGTGGCGCTGCTGCTTGCCGGAATGGTAATGATTAAACTTGCCTGATCTCAGTGCTGCCCGTTACTACGGGCAGCATAGGTTATTCCTTCGCCAACTCATCCAGCTTATCGCGAAACCCGGTCACGGATATGGCGCGATTATCGGCCCGCCAGCGATCTTTCGCCGCCGGAGCGGAGCTTTGTACGCCAATCAACTGCCAGCCAGTATCTGTCTTCAACATCAATGGTGAACCGCTGTCGCCCGGGAGTGTGTCGCACTGGTGCGACAAAACGGTATTCTGCGCCCAACCGGTCACCACGCAATCCTGATGCGTGTACAAGTCATCGAGATGATCTTCCGGGTAACCCGACTGCGTAACTTTACGATCTGCGGTTTTCAGCGCCGCGGTTAATGCCGCTTTATCACCTTCAAATAATGGCAGCGGTGTGATGCCGGAAGGTGGGTAACGCAGCACCACCAGACCAAAATCCCACGGGGCCGCGGAAGGCGGCACAATCCAGCCATCGCCATCGGCTTTTAAACGTTTTCCGAGCGAGGGATCTACCCGTCCTTCAATGCCGTGGATCTCGTAGCGCCAGACACCCTTTTTCGACACGAAGCGTAATGCCACGGCTTTATCCGGCTTGCCTTTCGGGGGGGTGAGTAAGCAGTGTCCGGCAGTCAGTGCCAGTCGTGGTGAAATGAGCGTGGCAGTACACAGGTTACCGCTGGCGGTTTCCAGTTGCCCGATAGCGTCCCAAGGAGATTGCGTTGGGTCAGTCACTTTTATGCGATCGTCATGACCAAAAAACAGCGTTTTTACGTTTTCTGCTTCAGCGCTGGCCGTTGCAGGCTGGTCCGCATGCGCAACGACAGGAAGTAAACAAATTGAACCCAGTAACACAGCAATGGTTTTATGCATATCACACTCTGGTGGGGAATTATGATTTTTAACAGCAAACCCTCAGTTAATACTATAGACGGGACGGCGGGAAAGTGGGAGTAAAATCAGATAACTACACTCAGGAAAGATAAAAATGCATGGCAATGAGGGCGCAAATTATCAGGGTAATAAGAATGAACTCAAAGCGGTAATGTGACACCATTTTACCCTCCAAAAGGCGGCGCTAAATCAGGTCGATTTAGCGCCGTATGCTATGGCGTGGGGGACGCCATAGTAACTACAAATGTGTTATGCACCTGGCTGAGCAGCGGGTTTAGCGGTGTCGTGTTTTACGGCTTTTTTGGTGTGTTTTTTAGCTGCCTGAGCTTTCTGCTCTGGTGCTTTTTGTTCTGCAGCGGGTTTGGTCGCTGCTTTTTTGGTGTGTTTTTTAGCTGCCTGTGCTTTCTGCTCTGGCGCTTTCTGTTCTACAGCCGGTTTTGTGGTGGATTTTTTAGCGTGTTTCTTGGCAGCCTGCGCTTTCTGCGGCGCTGCTTTGTGCTGTTTTTTATGATGAGTGGTTTTTGCCGGAGCTGCTTTGGTGGTTGCAGCAGCAGCCGGAGCGGTGGTAGCAGTTGTTTCAGCAGCAAATGCAGCAGAAGACAGACCCATAGCAGCGGCAACAACCAGAGCTAATACTTTTTTCATTCTCATACCCTCGATTTGGTTTTTCATTCAACCCCACTTCGGGGCCGTTGAAATAACTATATCGCTGTAATCACAGGGCTTCCGTGAGTCATTGGTTTCGGCTTGTTACGATATGTACAATGACTCACGGTATGAGATTACAAATAGCGGGCTTCCAGGTGAGCGCGGAAATAACGGCTGCTGAGCGGCTCTCCGGTGGCCTGGGTAATAAGCTGTTCAGTGGTGAAACGGCTGCCATGCTGCCAGATATTCTGACGTAACCAGTCAAACAGGGCACCAAACTCACCTTGCGCAATAGACTGCTCTAAATCAGGCAATGCGCGCTTAGCGGCACTGAATAACTGCGCTGCATACATGGCGCCTAAAGTATAGGAAGGGAAGTAGCCAAAGCCGCCATCGGTCCAGTGAATATCCTGCATACAACCGTTACGATAGTTGCCGATGGTTGACAGCCCCAGCCAGGACTGCATTTTCTCATTCCACAATGCCGGGATATCATCCACTTCAATATCGCCATTAATGAGCGCGCGTTCGATTTCATAACGCAGGATAACGTGAGCAGGATAGCTCACCTCGTCGGCATCGACACGGATAAAACCGGGTTTAACCTGCTGGTTCCAGGCGATGAAATTGCTTTCTTCAAACGCAGCCTGATCGCCAAAGTGGCGCGTCACAGCAGGAATTAACCGCGTCAGAAATGCTTTACTACGCCCCAGTTGCATCTCAAAGAACAGACTCTGGGACTCATGAATAGCGGTTGAGCGTGCCAGGGCGATAGGTTGCCCTGACCAACTGTGCGGCAGATTTTGCTCATAGCGGGCGTGACCGGTTTCATGGATCACGCCAAACAGCGCGCTAAGTAATTCGTTTTCATCATAGCGGGTGGTGATACGCACATCTTCAGGTACGCCACCACAGAAGGGGTGCGCACTGATATCCAGTCGACCAGCCGTAAAATCGAATCCCAACTGCGCCATCGTTTCAAGGCCCAACTCTCGCTGGATTGCGGTTGGGAAAGGACCAACCGGGGCGATGAGCGACTGCTGAGACTGCTTTGCCACCACCTTGTTGAGCAGATCCGGTAGCCAGCTTTTAACGTCTGCAAACAGGACATCCAATTGGGCACTGGTCATCCCTGGTTCGAATATGTCCAGTAGCGCGTCATACGGCGAACAGCCTGTGGCTTCGGCACGCAGCCGGGCTTCTTCACGACTGTGCTTCACGACCTCTTTCAGGTTTTCGGAAAATCCCTCCCAGTCATTGGCTGGTCGCTGGCTGCGCCAGGCATGCTCACAGCGGCTACCCGCGAGTGATTTCGCTTCTACCAACGATTCAGGTAGTAAGGATGCCTGATGATGCAGTCGCGACATTTCGCGTAGGTTGGCCTGCTCAACATCGTTAAGGTCTTCCTGTTGGGCTGCGGCGATCCACGTTGCTACCTTCGGGTCGGTTAACAGCTGGTGCTCAAGCACACTCAGCTCGGCCAGCGCTTCGCCGCGAGCTTTGCTGCCGCCAGATGGCATCATGGTAAACATGTCCCAACTGGCGATTGCCGAGAGGTGGGAGAAGCGAGAGAGCCGCTGGAACGTGCGGGTGAGCTGATGGTAATTATCATTGTTACTCATTTTTTGTTCTCGTTCTGTTTAGGTGTGATGAGAAGTTTACCGTGATTCATTCACTTTTCATAAACACACCTTTGTACCCGACTTTGCGTAACAGCTTTTTATAGCGAAAAGCCAGTAGCACGAGAAAACAGAGGGCATAAATAATGGGGAGCGGTGATAACACTTTTACCGACCACAGATAATGCAGCGGAAGCAAAACGGCCGCCAGGTAGACGTAGTTGTGCAACGTTTGCCAGCGTTTGCCCATTTTACGCTGCGCGGCTTGCGTGGAGGTCAGCGTCAGCAGGAATAAGATTATCCAACCAGTCATGCCCAACGTTAGCCATGGGCGTGAAACCAGTTCACGTCCCAATAATCCCAGATTTTGTATACCCAACTCCAGCAGCGCATAGCTGGTCATATGCAGCGAGGCCCATGCAAAACACCATAACCCTAATAATCGACGGGTGCGATACAACAACGGCTGCTTTGCGTAGCGGGCAAGCGGTGACACCAGCAGGGTAGCAAGCAGAAACTTCAGCGCGGTGATGCCCGTAAAGTGCTGGATATCTTTACCCGGGTCGGCCCCCAACTCACCATGCTGTGCGGCCCAGAAGAGCCATAGCAGGGGTAATAAACCGGCGAGATGCAGTAGTACTTTCAGGCCGGTTATCTGTTTTGCGGTTAACCTCACTTAAAAATACTCCCGTAGATCCATGCCCTGATATAAAGAAGCCACCTCATCGGCATAACCATTAAAAGGCAACGTGGGCTGTCGCTGCACATCGAGAATGCCACCCGAACCGATAAAACGCTCTGTGGCCTGAGACCAGCGGGGGTGATCGACTTGCGGATTTACGTTGGCGTAAAAACCGTATTCGTTAGGTGCCGACATATTCCAGGTCGTCGGCGGCTGTTCACGCGTCAGCTTAATACTGACTATCGATTTAATGCCCTTGAAGCCGTACTTCCAGGGTACGGTCAGGCGTATTGGCGCCCCGTTTTGCGGCGGCAACGCTTTGCCATACACGCCCACGGTCAGAAGGGTAAGCGGGTGCATGGCCTCGTCCAGACGTAAACCTTCAACATAGGGATACTTCAACCCGCCACCAATGAAGCGATCTTTCTGGCCGGGCATTTCATCAGGCGCGTAGCGTGTTTCAAAGGCGACGTATTTGGCGTGGCTGGTGGGTTCAACCAGCGCCAATAATTTATGCAAAGGAAAGCCGACCCACGGTACAACCATCGACCACGCCTCAACGCAGCGCATCCGGTAAATACGCTCTTCTAATGGAAAACGAGTCGTCAGCGCATCATGATCCAACGTTAAAGGTTTGTTCACTTCACCGCTGATGGTTAACGTCCAGGGATCGGTTTTCAGGCTACCGGCATTCGCGGCAGGATCGGCTTTATCCAGACCAAATTCGTAGAAATTGTTGTAGCCCGTTACCTTGTCTTCCGGCGTCAAGGGCAGATTGTTTTGCCAGATCTCTGGTTTTGTGAACTCGAGCGGTTTGCCCGCTGGTGCAGACGGGCGATCGTTGCCTTTAAACCAATTCAGCAGACCGGCCTGTGTCGGGGAAGAGAACGAAGCCGCCGCCGCACCTATCCCAAGAGCTTTGAGGATCTGTCGTCGTTGCATAAAAAAAACGGACTCGGCGGTAACATCAGCTTCCCGAAGTGGATGTTTTTTCTGCATAACTTTTCCTTTTTATTTTCATGTTAAGGAAAACAAATCGACGTTTCCCTGTTGATGCCTGACCTATCTATAACGACATACTGGACGCATGCGTATCCCTGGATCCTCACGAAAAGTTAAAAATTTTGTGATAACTTCCGCCCCTTGCCTGAGGTAAGCTTTCAGCATGACGAGAGGGGGATGACACTGATGGCAGGCGCAAAAAAGATATTTTTGGTGGAAGATGACAGCGATATTGCCTCACTTTTGCAACTTAGCCTGAAGGATGAGGGGTACGAAATTATTCATGAGGCTGATGGGGCACGAGCGGTCGAGCTACTGGAGAAGCACGTCTGGGATGCCGTTATCCTCGATTTAATGCTGCCGGGCGTGGACGGTCTGGAAATTTGTCGTCGCATTCGGCAAATGAGTTTCTATCTACCTGTCATTATTATCAGCGCTCGCACCAGTGAAACTCACCGCGTACTGGGGCTGGAAATGGGCGCCGATGATTATTTAGCCAAACCTTTCTCGGTGCTGGAATTGATGGCCCGGGTGAAGGCGTTGTTTCGCCGTCAAGAGGCGATGAGTCAGAACCTGCGTATGGAGGCGGGGATTATCACCGTCCATGGTGTGGAGATTGATCCATTAGCCCGGGAAGTCCGCCTGCAGGGTAAATCCCTCGATTTAACGCCGCGTGAATTCGATCTGCTCTATTTTTTTGCCCGCCATCCCGGGGAGGTCTTTTCGCGTCAGGCGTTGTTAGACCAGGTGTGGGGCTACCAGCACGAAGGATATGAGCATACGGTGAACAGTCATATTAATCGCCTGCGCACCAAAATTGAAAAAGATGCTGCGGAGCCGGAAATTATTCTTACCGTGTGGGGACGGGGCTATAAGCTTGCTGCGGTTAACGCGGAGCATCAACCATGATTTATCGATTGTCGCTGAGCCAGCGTCTGACCCTGGTCTTTACCGCTATTATGTTGATTTGCGCGGTTGCGGTCAGCGTTGTTCAGATCCGCAGCAGTAAACAGTATGGCGACGCCATGGTGCAAAGGCTCTCGCTGGAATTGGCGAGCAAGATTGTCAAAAGTGAGTCGCTTATTGATGCCAGCGGGCAGGTTAATCGGCAGACCTTAAAAGGACTGTTTAATCACCTAATGACGCTCAACCCTAGCGTGGAGCTGTATCTGGTTTCACCGTCAGGCAAGATACTTGCTGATGCCGCTCCGCCTGGGCATATTCAGCGCCAGAACATTAGCGTACAGCCGATCCAGGTTTTCCTTAATTCGGACGAGCTGCCCGTCTATGGCAATGATCCGCGCAGCAGCCAGCAAAAGGTATTCAGCGCTGCGCCAGTTTTATTTAACGGCAAGCTGCATGGCTATTTGTACATTATTCTCCAGGGCGAAGATCTCAATATACTGGCGAATACCGCCTGGCAAAAAACGCTTTGGAATACCGTGACCGGGACGTTAATACTGGTTTTATTAGCCGGTGCAATCGCGGGGTACCTGGTGTGGAGATGGGTGACGAATCCGGTGAAAAGGCTGACCGGACAGGTGGTTAATCTGGAGCAGGACAGCATTAGCGTCATCAAACAGCTGGCGCAGAAAAAGCCTGATTTGGCCCCGGCGAATGAAATTGCGTTGCTGAACAATGCATTTATCGAGTTAGCACAGAAAATTGCCCACCAATGGGATTTATTAGCTGACAGCGATCGTCAGCGCAGAGAGTTTATCGCCAATATTTCGCACGATTTACGTACGCCGCTCACTTCACTGCTGGGGTATCTGGAAATGCTGTCGCTGAAAGCCGATACGATGACGCCGGAGGAAAACCGGCATTATCTAAGCATTGCACTGCGCCAGGGGCATAAGGTTCGCCATCTGTCACAACAGCTTTTTGAGCTGGCGAGACTTGAGCATGGCGGCATAAAACCACAGCGTGAACGTTTTGCTATTGGCGAGCTGATCCAGGATGTGGCACAGAAATTTGATCTACCCGTTGCCACGCGTCATTTGCAGTTGCACCTTGACGTAATTGGTCCGTTACCGCTGGTGAATGCCGATTTATCGATGATGGAAAGAATCGTCACGAATTTGCTGGATAACGCTATCCGTCATACGCCTGACGGGGGCGAAGTGTGGCTAAAAGTCTGGCGTGATGAAGACCGCTTGTTAGCAGAAGTGCAGGACAGCGGGCCTGGCGTCGAAGAGGCTGTTCGCGAAGTATTATTTCAGCGCCCGACGGCGTTACTACCCCGTGAGCAGCGGGCTGAGCGTGGTGGTCTGGGCTTACTGATCGTGCGCAGAATGCTCGAACTGCATGGGGGAGATATCCGCCTGATTAATTCAACGGCAGGGGCCTGTTTCCGTTTTTCGTTGCCGCTGGCGGATTCTCCACTGAGTAGCTGATGAGAATGTTCCGCTGAAAAGAGTCTGTAACGCTATACGCGTTGTAAACCGTGGGCATTGCGTAAATGTTGGTAGGTTGTCAGTGATAATGAGAATTTTTATCATGTATTGATAATTCATCAAGTTATCTTTGATAAGCGCAAGGAGATCGTATGTCACAGGATGCCGACAACCTGTATATCGTCAGGACCAAAGCGGTTGCTGGCTGTTTTACCATGTTTTTGCTGATGTTTGGCCTCACGTTTATCCCGTTGTTTTTCCCCACCAGCCAGGTTCTGCTTGCCAAAGGGCTACTTTTTCCGCTGCTGTTTGCGCTGGAATTTGTTGTGCTGGTCCCGCTGTATTACTTCTTCTTCAGAAAAAGAGAGGGGCTGGGAAAGGGAATTTTCAACGCCAGGTGGTTTGCCATTTTGTTCGTGGCGCTGCTGTTTATTCAGCTTATCCTGCCATGGTTTCTGGGCCTCAGACAAACCGAAGCGTGGGTGACCAGCCAGATATCCCTAAACAGCTACGCGCTGTGGTTATCCACTCTGACCCTGATATTTATTGCGCCAGTGTATGAAGAGATTGTTTTCAGGGGCTGTTTATTCAACGCATTCCAGTATTGGTTCAATAATAAAACCTGGCTGTCGTCGGTGGTGGTATCGGTCATTTTTGCCATCATGCATACGCAGTATGTGGATCTGCGCACGTTGCTGATGCTGTTTCTTGTGTCGCAGGTTTTGATCATCGCCAGACTGAAAAGCAACGGCCTGCTGATGCCGGTTATACTGCATATAGCGATGAACGGGACGGTTATTGCCCTGCAAATGGGGGCTCAGACGTTACAGCCAGGTTGATGAAGGCGATGCCCGGAACCCGGGCATCGTGGATTATACGTGCAGACGATGGTGCAGACGCGCACCGACCAGCAACGCCAGCACCAGCATCAGGGCGATAAATCCGCCCACGCCGTTCCAGCCGTAGCTGTGCCAGAATACGCCACCCAGCGTACCGGCAATACTGGAACCCAGATAATAGCTGAACAGATACAGGGAAGATGCCTGGCCTTTAGCGCGTTTCGCCCGTGGTCCAATCCAACTGCTTGCCACGGAGTGCGCGGCAAAGAACCCGGCTGAAAAGAGCAGCATCCCGGCGAAGATCAGCCACAACGACGTGAACAGGGTCATCAACAGTCCAACCAGCATCACGCCGGTTGAAAAGAGCATTACCGGACCACGTCCATAACGGGTGGTCATCGACCCCGCTTTCGGTGAGCTCCAGGTCCCGGTCAGATAGGCCACGGACAACAGACCGACAACCGCCTGGCTGAGTTCCCACGGCGAGAGCATCAGACGGTAGCCGATGTAATTAAACAGCGTGACAAACGACCCCATCAGTAAAAAACCTTCCGCAAACAGCAGCGGCAACCCTCTGTCGCGCCAGTGTAAACGAAAGTTGATAAACAGCGTTTTCGGTCGCAGCGATGTGGGTCTGAAATGACGAGATTCCGGCAAGATTTTCCAGAACATCAGCGCGGAGGCGAGGGCAAAACAACCGATCGCCGCCAGCGCGATACGCCAGTTAAAAAAGTCGGTAAACACGCCGCTTATCAAACGGCCACTCATACCACCAATCGAGTTACCGCTGATATATAAGCCCATTGAGAAGGCGACGAAGCTGGGATGTATTTCCTCGCTCAGATAGGTCATTCCCACTGCCGCCACGCCGCTGAGCGAAAGACCTATCAGCGCACGCATGATTAAAATACCGTGCCAGCTGGTCATCATCGTCGAAAGCAACGTACAGCAGGACGCGAGCAGCAGGGCGGTCACCATCACCGGCTTGCGGCCTATCGCATCGGAAAGTGGACCGGTAAACAGTAAACCGATCGCGAGCATCGCCGTTGAGATGGAAAGCGAAATACTGCTGCTGGCGGGAGAGACCCCAAACTCGTGCGAGAGCACTGGCAGTATGGGTTGCACGCAATAGAGGAGAGCAAATGTCGCCAGTCCGGCAGAAAACAGCGCCAGCGTGACGCGCATAAATGGGGATGTTCCGCGTTTGATAAAACTATCCGGCGGGGTAACTCTCTGTTCATCAACATCGCTTGTCGGCGCGGTATCGACAGTGGTTGTACGGCTCACTTGAAATCCTTGCTCAATCAATTACCTCTACATGACTAGCATTAAGAGTATGAAAATCACATTATTCTGTCTAATATATTAATAATCTCAAATGATATCTTAAAAATATGAATATCGAGCTGCGTCATTTACGTTACTTTGTAGCGGTTGCCGAAGAATTGCATTTTGGCCGGGCGGCGGCACGGCTGAATATTTCGCAACCGCCGCTGAGCCAGCAAATCCAGATCCTCGAGCAGCAGGTCGGCGCCCGACTTCTGGCGCGCACTAACCGCAGCGTGGCGCTGACCTCTGCCGGAAAGCAGTTTCTGGCAGACAGTCGGCAGATCCTGGGGCTGGTTAATGAGGCCGCTGCCAGGGCTGAGCGTCTGCATCTGGGAGAAGCGGGGGAATTGCGTATCGGCTTTACGTCATCGGCACCGTTTATCAAAGCGGTTTCAGATACGTTATCCCTCTTTCGCCAGAGCTACCCCGCTGTACATATGCAAACCCGTGAAATGAACACGCGCGAGCAAATTGCTCCGCTCAATGAAGGAACGCTGGATTTGGGACTTCTGCGCAACACGCAGCTTCCGGAAACGCTGGAGCGTGAAATCATTCTGCATGAGCCGCTGATGGCGATGATCCCGCGCGCGCATCCATTGGCGCAAAAGCCGGTGGTCACATTGGCGGAGTTGGCCAATGAGCCATTTGTCTTTTTTGATCCGCATGTGGGGACGGGGTTGTATGACGATATTCTTGGCCTCATGCGTCGCTATGGACTGAAGCCGACTATCACTCAGGAGGTTGGTGAGGCGATGACTATCATCGGGCTGGTGGCCGCAGGATTAGGCGTTTCCATTCTTCCCGCTTCCTTTAAACGGGTGCAATTGTATGAAATGTGTTGGATCCCGATAGCGGAAGAAGATGCCGTTTCGGAAATGTGGCTGGTGTGGCCAAAACATCATGAGCAAAGTCACGCCGCGCAACGCTTTCGCGAGCAACTGCTGGCGGCCGTTCAGGCGATTAATTTAGTTTAAAAATGGGCGAAAATGTGCAGTAAATCACAAGGCTAAGTAAAAAGTTGACGGAAGCCATTGAAGTGCTTCACCATAGCCCGCAGATTATTTCGGAGCGCGAAAATAAAGGGAGTAAGTGGTGGTTGCTGATAGTCAGCCTGGGCATATCGATCAAATTAAGCAGACCAATGCGGGCGCGGTTTATCGCCTGATTGATCAGCTGGGTCCGGTATCGCGTATTGATCTCTCTCGCCTGGCACAATTGGCGCCTGCTAGTATTACTAAAATTGTCCGCGAAATGCTCGAAGCGCACCTGGTGCAAGAGTTGGAAATCAAGGAAGCGGGCAGCCGAGGACGTCCGGCCGTTGGGCTGGTTGTGGAAACGGAAGCCTGGCACTATCTATCCATTCGTATCAGTCGCGGCGAGATCTTTCTGGCGCTGCGCGATCTGAGCAGCAAACTGGTGGTTGAAGATTGTCTTGAAATGGCGCTGGTCAGTGAAACACCATTGCTGGAACGCGTTATTACCCAGGTCGATCAGTTTTTCATCCGCCACCAGCAAAAGCTGGAGCGCTTAACCTCCATCGCCATTACCTTACCCGGCATTATTGATACTGAAAACGGTATCGTTCATCGCATGCCATTCTACGACGATGTCAAAGAGATGCCGCTGGGTGAAGCGCTTGAAAATCATACCGGCGTGCCGGTCTATATTCAGCATGATATCAGCGCCTGGACTATGGCCGAGGCGCTTTTTGGCGCATCGCGCGGCGCGCGCGACGTCATTCAGGTGGTGATCGATCATAACGTGGGGGCCGGAGTAATCACCGACGGTCATCTACTGCATGCCGGCAGCAGTAGCCTGGTGGAAATTGGTCATACGCAGGTGGACCCCTACGGCAAACGCTGCTATTGCGGCAACCATGGTTGCCTGGAAACGATCGCCAGCGTCGACAGCGTGCTCGAACTGGCACAGGTACGCTTGAAGCAGTCGATGAGTTCTTCTCTACACGGGCAACCGTTAACGGTAGACGCGCTGTGTCTGGCGGCGATGCAGGGGGATTTATTGGCGAAAGATATCATTAGCGGCGTCGGGACCCATGTCGGACGCATTCTGGCCATCATGGTGAATTTGTTCAACCCGCAAAAGATATTGATTGGTTCGCCGCTCAGTAAAGCGGCGGATATTTTGTTTCCCACTATTGCTGACAGCATTCGTCAGCAAGCGCTCCCGGCCTACAGTCAGCATATTGTCGTCGAAAGTACGCAGTTCACCAATCAAGGGACGATGGCAGGGGCGGCGCTCGTGAAGGACGCGATGTATAACGGTTCTTTGTTGATTCGTCTATTACAGGGTTAACATTTTTTAACTGTTGTACGAAAAATTGCGCTATCTCAAGCCGATTCTCGTCGTCATACCTTAGACTTTCTCCACTGTATTATTTTCCTGACTTATATTTTCAAAGCATAACGGTGGAGTTAGTGATGCTGAAGCGTTTCTTTATTACAGGTACAGACACTTCTGTTGGGAAGACCGTGGTTTCCCGCGCATTACTACAAGCGTTAGCGTCAGGGGGTAAAAGCGTTGCGGGCTACAAACCCGTGGCTAAAGGAAGCAAAGAGACACCTGAAGGTCTGCGCAACAAAGATGCGCTGGTGCTGCAAAGCGTGTCCACTATCGAACTGCCCTACGAGGCGATCAACCCGATTGCGTTGAGTGAGGATGAAAGCAGCGTAGCGCATAGTGGTCCGGTCAATTACACCCTGTTATCCAACGGCCTCGCAAGCCTCAGCGAAAAAGTGGATCACGTTGTCGTGGAAGGCACCGGAGGCTGGCGGAGCCTGATGAACGATCTGCGTCCGTTATCTGAATGGGTGGTGCAGGAACAACTGCCGGTGCTGATGGTGGTGGGTATCCAGGAAGGCTGTATTAATCATGCCATTCTCACCGCGCAGGCGATTGCCAGCGACGGACTGCCTTTGATTGGCTGGGTCGCGAACCGAATCAACCCGGGGCTAGCGCATTATGCGGAAATCATTGATGTGCTGGGCAAAAAATTACCCGCACCGCTGATCGGTGAACTGCCTTATCTGCCTCGTGCAGAGCAGCGCGAGCTGTCTCAGTACATCCGTCTGTCAATGCTCGGCAGCGTGTTGTCGGTAGATAGAGTCCTGGCGTAACGTTCGCGACAGCACAGACGCCACCACACAGGCAATCAGCAATCCGGGGAGCAGACGATACTCCCCGGTCATTTCACAAACCATCAGTGTCGACATTATTGGCGCATGCGTGGTCGCTGCCAGCAGCGTGGCCATCCCTGTTAATCCCAGCAGAATGGCAATCTCATCCGGACCCGGAAGCCATAATCCCCACACTCGTCCCAGCAGCATACCCACCGAAAGACCGACAAACAGCGTTGGCGTAAACACACCGCCAGGCGCACCGGAACCACTGCTGGCAAGCACCGCCAGTAATTTGCAGATGAAGATCCCGCTCACCACGGCCAGCAGCGGTGGGGAGAGTAAATATGACTGCACCACGCTGTAGCCGTTACCCCAGACCGCAGGCGTGAGCAATGACAGCAGGCCAACGATCAGCCCGCCGAGCGCCAGTTGCCACGGGGGCGAGAGTTTTAAGCGCAAAAACCCATTATGGCTGGCGGTCATCAACCATATGAATAGCGGTCCGCAAACGCCGGCAGCCAGACCGGTGCTGATGATCATGACGTATTCCAGCGCATGCAGTTCCCGTGTGAAGTGCACGGCATACAGCAGCGCATTGCTGTCGCTCAGCATATTGGTGGTGAGCAAGGCGACGACGGCGGATACCACCACCGGTCCCAGTGACGCGAGGATCAAGGTGCCAAACAACACTTCAGCAATAAATAGACTGCCCGCCAGTGGGGCATGATACGCTCCGGCCATACCCGCAGCGGCTCCGCAGGCAATCCATAACTTCCATTCCGTGCGCGGGGTGAAGCGTTGAGCAAAGCTGGAGGCTGCCAGCGCTGCCAGTAAAATCATGGCACCTTCGCGCCCGATGGCACTCCCGCTGGAGACGACCAGTAACGAGGCCAGCGATTTCACCAGGCTTGCACTGACGTCAAATTGTCCGTTAGTTTGCAAGGCTTCCATGTAATCAGTGGGAGCCTGCGGGCGTAACCGGTTGAACGTTTGCCATCCCCAAAGCAGCAAACCCGCCGCCAGCCCTCCTAACGCAGGTGTCAGCATGCGTCTTACAGGGGAAAGGTTTGTTGCCGCGTTGACCAGACTCCCTGTGTCATTGCTCAGGAACAACCATTCAAGAAGGAGCATGGCGTGGCGAAATCCTGCGACGGCCAACGCAGCAAGGATACCAATCAGCGCAGCAATCAGCAGGCGGCGGAACATGGCGCGCAGGTCAGGATAAGCATGTAAATGATGCATGAGTGGCCAGACAGGAAATTTCAGACGCTTTATTTTGCGGCTATTTGGCAATAGAAGCAAAAGCTCAGCGTGCGCAACAGGATGCTACACAGGCAGGACACATCCTGCCTGTGGTGAAACTAACGAAAAAGTGACTTATCGGCTATCGGGATCAGTAACTGCGACTGCCATTGCGCCAGCGTCAGACGGGCCAGCTCCCCCAGCGCCTGGTAAAACGGGTGGTCAGCTTTTTCGATAAACACATCAAGGAAGCGGGATGACCACGGGAACAGATGCCAGGCCAGCAGCTGTTCGCACTCGGTGTGGCGTTCATTTTCAGCAAGCCAGGCCGTCAGCAACAGCAGTGAACCAAAGTGATCTTCTGGCTCATTTTGCTGCATGGCAAACTGGATGCCGTGGTCCCGCATCCACTGACGAAGTGCCAGCGTAGAGTCGCCAAACAACACGTTTTCGCGATCCAGCCAGACAGATCCCCAGGGCGGAGAGGGTAGCGCATATGGACCGACAAACAGGCGTTGCCAGGCCTGCGGGAGAGGCTCATCGACCTCGGCTTGTAGCCGTGCAGCCAGCGGAAAAAGCATTGCCTGATCGAGCGGCCACTGCGCCTGCCAGCCATCGGCTCTTAACGCGCTGACTAATGCAGAGGCTTCCGCGCTATCTGGCGCATAGTAAAACAGTGCGCCGAGAACGCGCGCCGCGGTAGAAAAGTTGTCACCTTGCGAAAAATGGGTCATGCAAACAATCCTGAACAGTGCGGGTTGCCCCGCACCCGAAAGTTAACCTGCAACAGCCATTCCGACTGTCATATGTAAACCGTAAAACAATCCGCGGCCAATGATTTCACCGGCGAGGACTAACACTAAGCCCAGCGCCAGGCCGCCGACGGACGGTGCTTTACGACGTATCAGCGGGCATATCCAGCAGCCCAGACCGGCGGCCAGCAGAATGATGCGCCAGACCTGCAAGCTTCCGTAGTCGGGAACCAGCGCGCTGGCGGATTGCACCGAACTGTGGATCCCGCCGAGCGACAGTCCCTGCAGAACAATAACCGCCACGATCACCAGTAGGGCCAAAACGCTTATGTAGGCGAATCTGGCGGTGCCAGAGGAAACACCCGCAGCACGCAGCAGCAGGGCGGCAAACAGCGGTCCGCTCAGCAACATCGTCATAAAAAATGCCACCGTAGTGTAGCCGTTATACCAGGTCGGGACAGTGTCTATCTGGTAGACGCTGGTCATCGCCAGCACAAATACCAGACCCAGCAGCATGCCCACCAGCAGCCAGATTTTACCTAACGCTGCGGGCATTTTACCGAGAAACGCCACCAGCCACCACAGGCCACCGACGGCGAAAAACAGTGAACCACTGGCGATTTCGTTACTCAGCGCAGATGCGCCAACTCTGTTCAGCGAGTTAAAGGCACGCAGTGGCGAACCCAGGTGCATTACCGAGGCGAGAAAGGCGATGCCCATTACCAGCCACAGAAAAAACATGCTGCGCACGATACGTTGTTTTGCCACCTCGTCTTTAGCGGTCAGCCAGCCATAGCCACTCACTATCAGCGCCCCGGCCACGCACTGGCCCAGCACCGTAAACAGGACCAGCGGCCATTCATGCCATCCATTGCCCATGTTACACCTCCTGCGGATTCGCCAGATAACCCGTGATATCCCCGGTCGGGCGGCTATTGGCGTTGGGTTTGATCACAATGCTCGGTTTGGTGAAGTGCGCACCTGGCAGCGGAGCGACCGCCGCCAGTTCACCGTGCTTTTTGCGCAGCTCATCAATTGGACCAAAGTCCAGCGCGCGCAGCGGACAGGACTCGACGCAGATGGGCTTTTTGCCGTCGGCCACGCGGTCATGACAGCCATCGCACTTGGTCATATGACCTTTGGCGGCATTGTACTGCGGTGCGCCGTACGGGCAGGCCATGTGGCAGTAGCGACAGCCTATGCATATGTCTTCATCCACCACCACAAAACCATCTTCACGCTTATGCATAGCGCCGCTGGGGCAAACCTTGGTGCAGGCCGGATCTTCGCAGTGATTACAGGCAATGGAGAGGTAGTAGGCGAAGACATTCTGTTGCCAGACGCCGTTATCTTCCAGCCAGTCGCCTCCAGCGTATTCGTAAATACGCCGGAAACTGACGTCGGGAGTGAGATCCTTGTAATCTTTGCAGGCCAGCTCGCAGGTTTTACACCCCGTGCAACGGCTGGAATCAATAAAAAATCCATACTGAGTTGTCATGGGTTAGTCCTTATGCCTTTTCAACCTGAACGAGATTACTGTGGGATGGATTCCCCTTCGCTAATGGAGAAGGTCGATGCGACGTGAGAATATTTATGGAACCACCATGATCGATCTGGTCGCCGAACATATCGGCATTGAGCCAGGCTCCTTGTCCGATGGCAGTGACGCCGGGCAAAATACGCGGTGTGACTTTCGCGCTGATCAGCATCTGGCCGATATTATTAAACACCCTAACTGTGTCGCCATTACGGATGCCGCGCGTCCTGGCATCGACGGGGTTTATCCAGATCTCCTGCGGGCAAGCCTGCTGTAAAACATCGATATTGCCGTAGCTGGAGTGGGTTCTCGCCTTATAGTGGAAACCCGTGAGCTGCAATGGATACGTTTTGCGCTTAGGATCGTCCCAACCGTCAAAGCCTGGTGCATAAGCTGGAAGAGGATGAACAATCTCATCGTCTTTGAGTTCCCATGTTTCTGCAATGGTTGCTAGCCGTTCAGAGTAAATCTCAATTTTCCCTGATGGCGTTTTCAATGGGTTAGCCCCAGGATCTTCTCTGAAAGAACGGAAAGCAACATAGTGTTCTTCGGGGCATTTTTTCTTGAAAATACCTGTCGTTTTCATTTCGTCGTAATCCGGCATTTCCGGGTTACGCTCTTTGGTCTTGGCATGCAGGTATTTCACCCATTCATGCTGCGTACGACCCTCGGTGAATTTTTGATATACATCCGGACCTAGACGTTTGGCGACTTCACTTAACATCCAGTAAATGGGTTTACGTTCAAATTTTGGCGATGTCGCAGGTTGACCAAGGATGACATAGCCCATGTTCCCGGCAGACTCGTGTGAGATGAGATCTTCTTGTTCAGTTGGCATCAGGTCAGGTAGCAGAATGTCGCAGTATTTTGCGGAGGCAGTCATAAAATGCTCAATACCGACGATCATTTCGCACTTGCTGTCATCCTGTAAGACATCATGGGTATGCGCGATATTGCCATGCTGGTTGATGAGCGTATTGCTGGCATAACACCAGATAAACTTGATAGGCACGTCCAGCTTATCTTTACCGCGAACACCGTCCTTGGTCGCGGTCATCTCTGCACCATGATCAATAGCATCCGTCCAGGTAAAGACTGATATCTGCGTTTTAACCGGGTTTTCTAGCATGGAGAACCATTCCACGCCCAGATCCCAGGTCCCTTCGCGCATCCCTGAGTTACCACCGTTTATCCCCACATTGCCGGTTAAAACGGAGAGCATCGCAATCGCGCGAGCGGTTTGTTCACCGTTGGAGTGACGCTGCGGTCCCCAACCCTGGCAGATATAAGCGGGTTTCGCTGCGCCGATTTCACGCGCTAACTGGATAATTTTCTCAGCCGGAATGCTGGTAATGTGGGAAGCCCAGTCCGGTGTTTTGGCTATCCCGTCTGGTCCATCGCCTAAAATATAGGCTTTATAGTGTGCATTCCGCGGTGCACTGGCGGGAAGAGTGGTTTCATCGAAGCCGACACAGTATTTATCAAGAAAAGGTTTATCAATCAGATCTTCGGTGATCAGTACCCAGGCGATCGCCGCAGCCAATGCAGCGTCAGTTCCTGGTCGGATAGGCAGCCATTCATCCTCACGACCAGCGGCAGTATCGTTATATCGAGGATCGATAACGATCATTCGTGCGTTAGAACGTTCGCGGGCTTGCTCGACATACCAGGTTACACCGCCGCCGCTCATACGGGTTTCGGCAGGGTTATTGCCAAACATGACGACCAGTTTTGTATTGGCGATGTCGTCAGGACTGTTGCCGTCGTTAGCACCAAACATATAACCCATTGCGGCGCTGATTTGCGCGGTACTATAACTACCGTAGCGGCTCAAATAGCCGCCGCAAGAATTCATCAGGCGGTAGGGGACGTTGGAGTTAGTAATATTCCCACCATCTACACCTGTACCGTACAGCACGTGAACCGCTTCGTTACCGTAATCCTGCAGGATCCGCTTCAAATTACCACTAATGGTGTCCAGTGCTTCATCCCAGGTGATCCTTTCAAATTTTCCTTCTCCACGCTTGCCTACACGTTTCATTGGATATTTTAGGCGGTCAGGGTGATTCATACGGCGACGGATCGATCGGCCACGCAAGCAGGCACGTACCTGATGATTACCGTAGGTATCATCGCCCGTTGTGTCCGACTCTACCCAATAGACGGAGTCATCCTTAACGTGCAGACGTAAAAGACAACGACTACCACAGTTAACGGTACAAGAACTCCAGACAACCTTCTCTTCAACGGGTTGTATCGCCTGCTGTACCGCTGCGGCGGCAGTGCGCATTCCGAAAGGTAACGACAGCCCACCCGCGGCAAGCGCCAGCGAACCGATTGCCGAGGATTTCACTAACGTCCTGCGGCTAATGCCTCCATATTGCTCAGTTTTTGACATTACTCACCTCATTATAGTTATCGCTATATATTAATTTCTATAACGAAATTAATAGCATGCTAATAATGGTTTGAGTTTACCCACTTATGGGTATGTCATCTTAATGCATATCAAACTGGAGTGACCCTCCGCGCACGGAGGGCGTGATTTATTGCGGTTCGGCGACGTGCCCGTCCTGGGCAGGGGTGCTATTGGCAGGGGCGTTGCCACTGTTGGTTCGGGTATAGAGAATTTTGTGCGTATCGTTTGCACAATGTCCCACGACCAGTGAATCAGGCTGATCGGCCTGATCGTTGGGAACAATGTTCAGCGTAAAGCTGGATTCAGCAACGCCATTATTAATGATGCGCTGTTCGATATCGCTTTTCACGCGTTCACATGACGCCGGTGCCGCCAAAACCTGCGGGGACGCGACGGCCAGTAAGAGCGCGGCAATTCCTGTTATGTATTTCATCATCAGCTCCTTTATGATCGACCTGGACTAAGATTAGCATTTCTGGTGTAAATAACTGTATTTGCTAATATGATTGAGAATTATCTTCTTATCCCGGTGAAAAATGTGAAGAAAAAGATCTTGTTAGGTTTCCTGTGCGTCATGCTGGTCGGGTGTGATAACGCCAAAGGCCTGGATTCCTTTACGCCGGAAATGGCCAGTTTTTCCAATGAATTTGATTTCGATCCGCTGCGCGGGCCAGTAAAAGATTTCAGCCAGACGCTGCTTAATGACAAAGGTGAAATCACCAAGCGCGTTGTCGGTACGCTCTCACAGGAAGGGTGCTTCGATACGCTTGAATTGCATAATATTGAAAGCAATACCGGCATGGCGCTGGTCCTGGATGCTAACTATTACCGGGACGCCAAAACGCTGGAAAAACGGATCCGCTTACAGGGTAAATGTCAGTTAGCAGAACTGCCTGCGGCGGGCGTGGTATGGGATACCGACGATAACGGTTTTGTCGTTTCCGCCACGGGAAAAGAGATGAAGGTGCAATATCGCTATGATGCGGAAGGCTACCCGCTGGGTAAAACCACCGTCAATAAGGACAATACCTTGCAGGTTGATGCCAAACCGTCGGTTGACCCGTTAAAGAAGCTGGATTACACCGCGGTAAGTCTGCTCAATAACCATCCGTTAGGTAATGTAAAACAAACGTGCAAGTATGATGACTATGCTAATCCGGTCAACTGCCAGCTTGTTATCGTTGACGAGAGCGTGAAGCCGGCAGTTGAACACCATTACTCGATTGAAAACACCATCGATTACTATTAGTCAGTCTTTATTGAGCGGTAGGTTGCAGCAGGTTGGGACCTGACGTTTTATGTTCTGCCAGATACTGCTGCTGGAAGATACACATGCGGATAGTGTTGCGGTATTGACCGTTGATAAAGAATTCATGAATCAGCTCGCCTTCGACCATAAAGCCGAGTTTACGGTAGATGTGGATGGCTTTTTCGTTCTCTTTATCAACGATCAGATACAGCTTATATAAGTTAAGTACGGTAAAGCCGTAATCCATCGCCAGCTTAGCAGCCCGGGAAGCCAAACCTTTGCCCTGATACTCCGGCGAAATAATGATCTGGAATTCTGCCCGGCGGTGCACATGGTTAATTTCAACCAGCTCCACCAGTCCGGCTTTTTCACCGTCGCATTCCACAACAAAGCGACGTTCGCTTTGGTCGTGGATATGCTTGTCATACAGATCTGACAGCTCAACAAATGCTTCGTAAGGTTCTTCAAACCAGTAACGCATTACGCTGGCGTTGTTATCAAGCTGATGGACAAATCGTAAATCTTCACGCTCCAGCGGGCGCAACTTAACACTGAGGGCGCTAGTCATATCGTATCCTTTCAATATCTTTCAAAGTGCAATCATTATGGGGCAACGGTGCGGCCAGTGCGGCGGTCGAGGCAGCGCAGGGTGTTGGGCTCCCAGTACGCATTAATATTAGCGCTCTGTTCGCACTTATCACGGCTATCGAAAGCTGCGTCGGTTTTGTCCCACTCTTTCTCTGCACGCTTGTTGACCTTCTGGCGTAGCTGACGCGTATCGTTCCATTGTTCCTTTTCCATTGCTGCCTGTTGACGACTTTGCGCACTGTCCCCGGATTCAATGACCAGTTTACTGGTTTCAGCAAAAGCGGAAGAGGTGTACACAGCCGCAGCCAGCGTCAGCATAGCCGTCAGGCACAGGCGTTTGGTCAGTGTAATATTCATGGCGAATTCCTTTTATGGGAAAGGGGAAAAACAATAAAACAGGGCTAAATTCTACACTATTCAGGCTTGCGGGCATACCCACTCAGCGGAGATGGATACGCTAACGACATTCTGTCGTATCATGGTTAAACCGAAGGTAACTGAATAACATCAATGCTTAAAACCACATTCCTTTTTTTCATCACCGCGTTATGCGAAATCATTGGCTGCTTTTTACCCTGGCTCTGGCTTAAGCGAGGGGCTACGGCCTGGCTGCTGATACCCGCCGGGATGTCACTGGCCTTATTCGTCTGGTTACTGACGCTACATCCGGCAGCAAGCGGGCGTGTGTACGCGGCCTATGGTGGAGTTTACGTGGTGACAGCGTTGCTTTGGCTACGCATTGTTGACGGCGTAAAACTTAGCCTGTACGACTGGTCAGGCGCGCTGGTGGCATTGTGCGGCATGCTGATTATTGTGGCTGGATGGGGGCGCGCATAGCGCCTTTTTTGTGATCAATCAGCGTTTTTTTGATCTTCATACTTGTATGGTAGTAGTTCAGTTGGGTAAATTTCCTGCATCACAAGAACAAATGCAAGGAATAAGAAATGAAGATTGTTGGGGCTGAAGTGTTTGTCACCTGTCCGGGGCGTAATTTTGTCACGTTGAAAATTACGACAGACGATGGGATCACTGGGCTGGGAGATGCCACGTTAAACGGACGCGAGTTATCCGTAGCGTCCTATCTGAAAGATCATGTTTGTCCGCAGTTGATTGGTCGCGATGCGCACCGAATTGAGGATATCTGGCAGTTTTTCTACAAAGGCGCGTACTGGCGTCGTGGTCCGGTCACCATGTCGGCGATTTCCGCGGTGGATATGGCATTGTGGGACATCAAAGCGAAAGCGGCGAATATGCCGTTGTACCAGCTGCTCGGCGGTGCATCTCGTGAAGGCGTTATGGTTTACTGTCACACCACTGGCCATACCGTTGATGACGTACTCGAAGATTATGCGCGCCATAAAGAGATGGGCTTTAAAGCAATTCGCGTGCAGTGCGGCGTGCCGGGTATGAAAACCACTTACGGTATGTCTAAAGGCAAAGGACTGGCCTACGAACCCGCCACCAAAGGGCAGTGGCCAGAAGAGCAGTTATGGTCAACGGAGAAATATCTCGATTTCACACCAACACTGTTTGAAGCCGTGCGCGATAAGTTTGGCTTCAACGAACATCTTCTGCACGATATGCACCACCGTCTGACGCCAATTGAAGCGGCCCGTTTCGGCAAAAGCATCGAGCAATACCGTCTGTTCTGGATGGAAGACCCAACCCCGGCTGAAAACCAGGAATGCTTCCGCCTGATCCGCCAGCATACGGTCACGCCGATTGCGGTAGGGGAAGTTTTCAACAGCATCTGGGACTGCAAACAGCTTATCGAAGAGCAATTGATCGACTATATCCGCACCACCATCACCCATGCGGGCGGTATCACTGGCATGCGTCGAATTGCCGATTTCGCGTCGCTGTATCAGGTACGTACCGGTTCGCATGGACCTTCCGATCTGTCTCCAGTATGCATGGCCGCCGCGTTGCACTTTGATCTGTGGGTGCCGAACTTCGGCGTACAGGAATATATGGGGTATTCCGAGCAAATGTTGGAAGTGTTCCCGCATAACTGGACCTTTGATAACGGCTATATGCATC
>NZ_JAHLRC010000059.1:0-26165 GCF_018919545.1 Citrobacter sp. S46_ASV_140 | reverse complement strand
TCGAATTACCTAAGAACAGTATCACGTTGTAGAATAAGCCTGAATCTGCGGCACTTTTGGCATGAGTCATCTGGATGATGGTGACAACCGCCATCAGGATCACCGGCAGCATTGCCGTGAGAAAACTGATTCCAAAGCCAGGCATTTCGCTTTCGCTGAATCGGCGGGTCGCGCCGAGAGAGGCTATATTCCCCTCTTTTTTAAAGGCGTCCGGAATAATGCGCTGGCAGAATTTATTCAATACCGGGCCGCAAAGAATAAAGGTTGGAATGCCGACTATGATACCGTATATCAGTACCAATCCTACATCAGCACCATATTCTCTGGCGATAACTGTCGGGCCGGGGTGCGGCGGCAAAAAACCGTGTGCGACCAGCAAACCGGAAAGCATCGGCACACACATAAACATCGGCGATATTTTTGCTTCACGGGCAATAGCGAATAAAATAGGTACCAGAAGAATTAAACCGACTTCGAAAAAAAGTGCGATACCGACAATAAACGCCGAACAGACCACTGCCCAGTCAAGTTTATTTTTCCCGAAGTAATTCAGCATGGTCAGCGCTATTCGCTGCGCACCACCCGCATCGGCCAGCAAGCGACCGAGCATAACACCGAAGCCAAATATCAAACCAATATGGCCCAGCGTACCGCCAAGTCCGGATTCGACTGAGGTGACAACTTTACTCAAATCCATACCACTGGCGATGGCGACAGCAATCGAGACAATAATTAACGAAACAAACGTATTAAGCTTAATTTTTATGGTTAAAAGCAGGAGTAAAGCAATCCCTGCCACAACGATAATTAGTGGCATAACGTCCTCTCATAACAGGGTAGCGACCCATCATTATCCGACTGAGCAAATAACGAATGATGCATAGCCGGATAATTCAGGTGTCTGGATGTTTTTATTTATGCTTTCAGTTTTTATTCATAAAATCGCGCAAAGCCGCGCCAATTTTGTTTACATCATAAATACAACCGGTCCATGTCCCGCCACTCACGGCCTGAAGCATTGCCCATAGCCGGGTATCATCTGGCAATTCAGGATCGGGAAGTAAATCCTGATGGCTGGGTCTGGCATTTAATATTGCAGTTGCCTCCTCCTGTGAAGGTAATTGTTCATCGCTACGGGTTCCGAGGAAATTGACTTCGCCGTGAAGCTCGCGACAATCAATTTTAATTTCAATGATATCCCCGGTGCGTAATTTACCGATGGGGCCTCCGGCCAGCGCTTCTGGCCCCACATGGCCGATGCACGCGCCAGTAGAAACGCCCGAGAAACGTGCATCGGTGATTAACGAAACATGCTTACCGTATGACAGATGCTTCAGGGCACTGGTAACCTGGTAGGTTTCTTCCATCCCGGTACCGGAAGGTCCTACGCCGATAATGACCAGAATATCGCCCGCCTTGATCTTGTCATGCTTGATATCGTAAATCGCACTTTTCTCGGACAGATAAACCTTCGCCACGCCTTTATGGTAATAGATACCTTGATCATCAATCATCGAGGGGTCAATGGCGGTGGATTTGATCACCGAACCTTCTGGCGCAATATTGCCCACCGGGAAGGTGATAGTTGAGGTTAATCCGCGCGCTTTTGCTTGCTGCGGAGACATGATCACTTCGTCAGCGTTGATTTGTTCCTGATCGAGCAGGAGTTGTTTGAACTGCTGACGCCGTTCGGAGTGCTCCCACCAGTCGAGGTTTTCTTTCAGTGTGCTGCCGGTAACCGTCATAACGTCTTCATGCAACAATCCGAGGCTGCGCAGATGTAACATTACTTCCGGCACACCTCCTGCCATAAAGGCATTGACCGTTGGATGATAAACCGGGCCATTAGGCAGTACGCTCACCAGTCGGGGTACGCGCTTGTTGATGCGGATCCAGTCATCAACGGTCGGGATATGGCAACCTGCCTGGTGAGCAATTGCCGGGATGTGTAACAGCAGGTTTGTTGAACCACCGAACGCGGCATGGACCGTCATCGCATTCTCTATCGCTTTATCGGTGAGAATTTCCCGGGTGGTGATGCCTTTTTGACACAGGTTCAGCGCAGCTCGCGCGGAAGCTCTGGCGATCTCCTGCCACACAGGCTCGCCGGAAGGGGCCAGGGCTGAATGCGGGATTGCCAGCCCCAATCCTTCGGCCACCACCTGAGATGTCCCGGCAGTGCCCAAAAATTGACAGCCGCCGCCGGAAGAGGCACAGGCTTTACAGCCCGCACGGCGAGCGTCCTGTAGAGATAATTCGCCATTGGCGAAGCGTGCGCCAATGGTTTGCACCTTGCCGTTGTCTTCTCCATCCTTTGCGGGCAGCGTCGCGCCACCGGGGACCAGCACGGTTGCGATGTTGTGCTGCGCGGCGAGTGCCATCATGGTGGCCGGAAGCCCCTTGTCGCAACTCGCCACACCAATAACTGCTTTCGCGTCGGGCAGAGAGCGAATAAGGCGGCGCATCACCATCGAGGCGTCATTTCGGTATGGTAGTGAATCAAACATCCCCGTTGTACCCTGAGTACGCCCGTCACAAGGATCGGAGACATACACGGCATAGGGCAGGGCATGGTTTGCTTTAATAACCTCGGCCGCCGCTTTCATCTGGATATCCAGTTCGTAATGCCCTTGGTGCAGCGCTAGCGCAACGGGTTTACCGTCTGCACCGCGTAAGCCACCGAGTGTACTGAGCAGTAAAATACCGTCCCGATCCAGCTCGTCCGGAGACCAGCCCATTCCGGCATTCATGGTCATACCGAACAGATCCCCGCTCGGGCGGTTGATAAGCATCTCTGCGGTTAATGGCAGTTCGCCATCCGGGCCATCGGCGTGCGTTCTGACGGTGTAGATATCGTGGCTCTCGTCAGCAAAAATATTGCGAACAGACATGAGTTTCTCCTCAGACTGGTAAAATGCCCTGCGCGGTAAGTAACGCGTGGACTTTATCTTTTGCTTCTTCTGATGCTTCAAGAATCGGTGGTAAGCAATACGTCTCTACAGGCAGCCCGACACACTGCATGCTGTATTTGATCAGTGAGACAAACGGTGTTTCCAGGGCGTAAATAGCGGGCAGTTGTAGTAGTTTTTTATTCAGCGTCGCGGCGGTCGTCAGATCGCCTTCACGCCAGGCGCGGTAGATGCCGACGGAGAGTTCCGGAGCAAAGTTAGCGCTGGCGGTTATCGCACCGTCGCCGCCCAACAGCATTGTATTCAGCAAATGGTCATCATAACCGCAGAATACCGAAAACGACGGGCGTACCGACTTAACTGTGTTGATCATCGTACGCAAGTGACCAACGCTGTCGATGGTGTCTTTGATGCCAACGATATTCTCGTTTTGCAGAGCCAGCCGCGTCACGGTCTCCGGGGTTAAGTCCTGACCCGTCAGATCCGGAAAGTTGTACAGGATCACCGGCAGGGTGACACTACGGGCGATCTGCTGGTAATAGTCGTCAAGATTGCGTGGTGCGACTTTCCAGTAGTAGGGGTTGATAGCGACGATACCATCAGCACCGCAGGCTTGTGCATGCTGCGCAAGTTTGACCGCTTCGTCAGTGGAGGGCGAACCGACGCCAATCAATACCGGCACTCGCCCACCCACAACTGCCACGGCTTCTTCGGCGAGCGCCATGCGCTGGGCTGTATTCATCTGGCTAAATTCACCACCGGTACCCAGGTAAAACAGTCCGTCGACCCCTTTATTAATCAGGAAGTCGGCAACTTCGCGCATTGCCTTTTTATCAAGGGTTCCGTCACGATGAAACGTGCTGGATACCGGTGGAATAATGCCGCGGAATTTTTTCATTACCTCAGTTTCCTTTTCGTAAATGCTCATTTTCGTTTCTGTATCCCAGCCCATATGATATTTGCCCGGCGCATTTCCGGAGCAATTCCAGATAGCTGTCTATCTTATTTCCTGAATAAACTACTGGATCGCCAGAAAGTGAGATTGCATAGTTAACCCTGTTATACATATTGAATACCGGCATACTTAAACATACCGCACCATAGGTTGATTCTTCGTTGTCTATGGCCCACCCCCGAAGCCGTGTTTTTTGTAATTCTTCCAGAAACAACTTTTTATCGGTAAATGTATTGCACGTATGCGGGGTTAACGTGAGTGCCTCTAAAAAATAATCCAGTTCTTCTCGTGTCTTCCAGGCTAATAACGCCTTACCTAATGCAGTAATATGCAATTCAAGTTTTTTGCCAATCCAGCTTTTGCTCGTCGGTACCGAGTCCGGACTTTCGATCTTGTCGAGATAGATAGCCGAAATGCTCTCCATCGCCCCTAGATGACAAACCAGTCCACTTTTCAGCGACAACTCCTGCATTGGCCGCTTAGTCACCTCAAATATATTTTGACGGTGTAACGCCTGACAACCCAATTCGTAGTTTTTTATTCCCAGTGAATAGTAGCCGTTTTTGTTTTTAATTAAGAAACCGCATTCCACCATTACATTCAATAAATTAAGCAGGCTGCTTTTTGGGTATTGGAATTTATTTAATAACTCCATATAACTTGCCATGCCAACCCATGCAATGTGGGTTAATATTTTTTCGGCACGGACTAATGAATTACACCCTTTGCGAACCATAATGGCTCCTCCTTGCTCATGGAATAAATGGTATCGGCATTACATAGTGGAAAATATGCTTTGTTCAGCATGCTGAACCGTAATGAAGTGATTAAATGTGATCTTGTCCGCAGTTTGAATAATGAATCTAGAACAGCCACATTTAGTGAATGAGAATAAAAAGTAGATGGAGTGTTGTTGCAACATCGTAGCGCGTGGATTGCGCATAGGGCTTCTTTATTCGTTCGAGCGCATCGCCAATATTTTCTATCGGGTACCATTGATTGTTTTTACTTGAAATCCCTCTCGAACGAACTTGCTTATCACTTTATTGAATGAGGTAAAAACAACTGACATCCGGCTCGCTGATAACGCAGTGCAATAGTCTCTGATAACCCGCTGTCACTAATGATCGTTTTAATACATGATAGTGTTGCTACAGCATGCGGCTCAACGGCATCAAATTTTGAGTGATCGGCCATGAGAATAACTTCACGCGAGCGTTGAATAATCCGTGTTTTCACCCCGACCTCAAACATGGTGGCATTGGTGATCCCCGTTTCCAACGATAGTGCATCGCAGGAGATATACGCGCGTTCTACGGAAAACGCATTGATCATCTCCAGCGCCAGACTCTCTCCTACCGAAAAATAACCCGGGCGAATCAGTCCTCCGATGATGTAACTTTCCACATGGGGAAAACAGCCCAGCTCATTGGCGATTTTAATGTCGTTGCAGATGACCTTTACCCGCGCATCGGCCAGGCATTTCGCCAGTTCGAGGCAGGTTGACCCGGAGTCGAGAAAAAAGCAGTCGCCATCTTTGATCATTGTTCGGGCAAGGGCGGCTATTTCTCTCTTCGCCACAGATTGCAATGTGCGTTTCACGTCGAAGACGTACTCCTTGCCGTCTGTACTGTCGTCGAAGTCGAGACAACCGTGACCGCGGATCATGCCTGGATACTGGTTGGCGATATACTGGAAATCACGACGAACAGTCGCTTCCGCATAGCCAAAAAGCTCCATGGCCTGCTGTGTGGAGAGATGGCGATGTTGCCACAGGTAGTGCAGCATCTGTTTGATACGGTCAGGTCTCTGTTGGCTCATCAGAAACAATCTCCTCTTACAGGGTGGCGAATTGGGCTAAGGTCGCGCGATAGTCAGATGAAGAGAACAGGGCGCGCCCAATCACCATATGCTGCGCCCCAGCTGCAGCCAGTTGCTGTGCTGCCGCCAGCGTAATTCCACCGTCGGCCCAGCACTCGGTCTGAGGAAAAACCGTGCGTACTTTTTGGATTTTCTCGCACATGGAGGGAATAAACCGCTGTCCCTGCCCATCGGGCTCACTGGTCATCACCATCACCCCGTCCAGCTCAGACGTCAGATATCGCCAGGCGTCGATCGGGGTTGCCGGATTAAATGCCAGCCCGGCTCGTGCGCCGGTATGGTGGATCTCTGCTAATGTTTCCGAGGGATAGTCCAGCGTTTCTGCATGAACGAAGATCCACGCGGGTCTGATTTCAGCCAGCGCGTTAAACCAGAGCTGTGGCCGGGCAACCATGAAATGAAAGGAAAGTGGATGAGGCGTCTGTCTGGCAACAGCCTGCACCGTTTTCATCCCAAACGTAATGTTGTTAATGAAGCTGCTGTCCTCAATATCCAGATGCAGGGACCCAAAATCCAGGTTGTCTAATGCCGTCAACTCATGACCATAATGCAGAGGATTTGCGCTGGCGAGAGAAGGGTGCAGGATCATGAGCGCCTCCGTTAACCTGATACCAGCGCAAAAAGTGCATCGTCGGTGCTGGCATTTCGCACTGCCGCTAACCGTTGTGGCGAATCAATAAACTGGCTGATGCGCTGAATGGTCAAAATATGTGCGTTGGCATCCGTGGCGCTGACGCAGAGAAGCAGCCAGACGGGGTCGCACTCCTCGTTACCAAAGGCGACCGGGGTGCGTAACGTGGTAATGCTGACCTGATTGTAGTTTGCGCCTTGCTCTGGTCGGGCGTGAGGCAACGCGACACCCGGGGCTATCAAATAATAAGGCCCCCAGTTAAGGGTATTTTCGATGATCCCATCAACGTAGGCGGGTTGCGCGGCACCATAGGTTACCAGCGGGCGGGTGGCGATTTCCACGGCCTGACGCCAGTCTGTGGCTTCACGTTGTGCCTGTACCCATTTAATATCGTTAATCATCCGTCGTTGACTCCATGCCGATTCTGGTTAATCTGATAGCGATCCCCGTCGATACTTTTGACGAAGGCGGCAGGGATCGCAGAAGGGTTATTGCTCTCTGCCGGGGATAAGCGCTCTGCTTATCCCCATCTTATCGGCGTATATGATGCACTTTCTCCATAAACTGACTGACTCGCGCCTGGTCAACGAAATTGGCAAAAACGCCGTCCTTTTTAAAGGTGGTTGCGGTCACACAGCCATCGGCGATACTGAGTTGTTCCTCCACGTTTTCCAGGCAGACGCCCGTGTTGGCCAACACGACGGTGTTAGGCACCGTTTCTTTAACCCGTTTTAATAGCGCACTGTCGGTACGCGTCCCGGCGGTCAGGCCAGAAACACAGAGCGCATCAGGATGGTTGTTAAATACCGTCGATTTAGCAATAGAACAGATATCGCGATTGCCCAGATACACGGCGGCCTCAGGGACGATATTGAACAAGGTTTTCACTTCGCCTGCACCAATCCGGTGTTGATGACGGATGGTCTCACCGACGTTAGTGTCCCAGACGCCAAAGTCGCTGGCATAGGCTCCGGTAAATATCTCGCGGATAAACTTAGCGCCGGTAGCCATCGCCAGGTCGAATGAGGCGACCGGATCCCACAGTACATTCACGCCAAACGGGATGCGGATATCGTTCATCAATTGCCCGATGACTCGCGCCATTGCCGCAGTCGTTTCCGGACGCACCTTCGTGAGATAGGGAAGGCTAAACTCGTTGGAGAACATGACTGCATCTACTCCACCATTTTGGAGCGCCATCAGATCGTCCCTGGCTTTGTCGATAACCCAGTTCATCCCCAGTTGCGCATCAAAACTCGGGTCGCCGGGCAATGCACGTAGATGGCACATGGCGATGACCGCTTTTTCCGTCCCAATAACCTCTTTCAGCCAACTCATTGAAAGTACTCCTTATTCCGATAGTTCACGTTTACGTAAGAACAGAACGACGCTGGCGACAATACCGACTGCCACGACAACGCCAATAATGCCAAGCGACATCAGTTCAGAAATCGACCAACCGAACATATTGCCCACGGACAACGCCGAGATTTGCGCACTTTCACCGGCAAAGCTGAAACCGCCTTTTAGCGCCATTTCAGTGAAGTAAGGCGCGAACTGGGTAGCGATCAGAAGGACGGTAATCATCACGATGACCCCGCTTATCAACGTCCTGATCAGGTCTCCGCGGTGGATAACCGTAGCCATACATATAAAGAACGGCGCTACCGGCAGGTCTGCGAGGGGTAACACTTTGTTGCCCGGTAAAATGCTGGCCAGAATCAACATAATGGGTATCAGTAGCAGACCGACAGCAATGGTAGTTGGATGCCCCAGCGTCACAGCGGTATCCAGACCGATATACACTTCACGTCCTTTGAAATACTTTTGGAAGAACCTTCTTGCGCCGTCGGAGATGGGCATTAACCCCTCAACAATCAGGCGGATCATGCGCGGGAACAGCACCATGATTGCCGCAACGGTTATCATCAGACTGGCGCAACCTTTAAAGCCTTCGCCAGCTGCGAGGCCAAAAATCAGACCGAGCACTACGCCGATGATCACCGGATCGCCGACCATGCCATAGCGTTTCTGGATCTCCTGAGCATCGATATTGCGTCCCTTCATGAAAGGGATTTTTTCATAGATAGCATCAAGTAGAACGAAAAGCGGTACTGAACTGGAACCGTAGCCTTGCGGTATCGAAATACCTTCCAGCCCGACGATGTTCTGTACCCGTTTCGCCGTCCAGTCGGCCATTTTTAACGATAGCGCCGCATGGCAGATTGCCCCCAACACACCATAAATCAGGCTGCCGGTCATAAGCTGGACCACCGTACCCGTAATGGCGTAGTGCCAGTAATTGTAAATATCGACGTTCATCGTTTTGGTCAGACGGGTGACCAGCATGGCGACATTGAGAAGAAAAATAACCGGGATAATCATGGCGCCAATGGCTGTCGCATAACCAACGCCGGAGGCGGGGCCTGCGCCAACGTCAAAGACATGCAGAGTCAGGCCGAAGCGTTCAATCATCACTTTGATAGGAGGGCTGAGGCTGTCGATCGCCATGACGATCACCAATCCCATACCGACAAAACCGATCCCGACCGTTACCCCTGCCTTAATCGCCTGCAGCCAGGGGATGCGGAAGATAAGGCCAATCACGATCATGATGATAGGGACGAAAACGGTACCGCCGAGAGACAGGATGTAATCAAACATAATGCCTCCTTTTATTGGGTTAACAGAGCCTTGATTTGTTGTTTTAATGCGTCGTCGTTGATCCCTGTGAGCAGGGCGGCACCATTAAGCGTAGGGATGCCGTAGTCACTGTTGGTTCGCATGGAGGTTACAATAAGGTCCATGCCGTTACAGTTAAGTGGGATCTCATTCAGACAGCACTGGGCGGTGGTGGCTGCAATACCCTGTTCAGTCAGGTACTCTTGCAGCTTGTGTGCAATCATGGTTGAAGTCGACATGCCGGTACCGCATGCCACAAGGATCTTTTTCATAATGGATGTGCCTCTTGTGTAGCGCCTGAATCAGGCTCAACGGGGAAATGTGCTGCTGGCATGCCTGCCAGAGCGGTCAATAGGCGGATGCAGTCAGCCAAATCACGCAGGCTGGCAACTTCCGCCGGAGAATGGGTATAGCGACAAGGAATAGAGAGACTGGCGCAGGGAATACCATCCTGCTCAACCTGGATATAACCGGTTTCTGTTATCACGCCGGGAGCCACTTCTCGCTGCACCGGAATGTTGTGTTCAAGAGCCGTCTGTTCCAACATCCGTATCAGGCGTGGAGGCGTGATTAATCCTGCCAGCGTTCCCCGTCCATGGTAGTTCAGGCAGGTGATCCCAACGCCCTGATTAATCCTGACCTCGGAATAATCGTGTAAATCAGGGGTGTCACACGATGGCGTGATATCAATACCAATCGCCAGGTCAGGTTTTACACGGCGTAATACGGGAACAATGCCGCGGATATTAAATTCTTCCTGTACGGAAGCCACCAGATAAACGGCGATATCAAGTTCTGCAGCACTGATAGCATCCGCTACACCGAGCAGGGCAGTACAGCCCAGACGATCGTCTAGTGCTTTACTGCACACCAGATCGTTTGCCAGGAGTTGGGGCGGGTTATACAGAGTGACAGGCGTACCGACCTGAATGCCCATCCGTATGGCGTCATCTTTGTCTTTGGCACCAATATCAATCCACAGTTTGTCTACGGAAGGTGACTGCGTACGCTCGTCGCCTTTGGCAAAGTGGTATGACTTAATACCGATACATCCCATCACCGGGCCTTTGTCCCCGGCGAGGGTGACGACGGAGCCAGCCATAGTGACTTGCGCAGGACCGCCTACGCGTTCAAAGCGTAAAAATCCAGACGGCTCTATTTTGCGCACCATAAAACCGACCTCATCCATATGCGCAAAAATCATCAGTCGCAGCGCATCGGGTTTATCACTACCGTAGCGTGCGACGATATTCCCAAGCCTGTCTTGCCAGACCTCTTTTGCATGACGCCTGAATTCGCGCAGCATGACGTCAGCGACTGCGTTTTCGTGTCCTGAAATCGCATTATGCTGCAAAAGCGAGAACAGGGTTTCCTGCACAGAAAATGACATAGCTATCTCCGTAGAACGTAAAACAATCACTCGTTGAGCGTTTTATAGGCGCTCACTGGTCGAATAATTGTGAGAGCGCTCACGTGAAAGCGCGCAAATCTGCACAAATAAAAAATAATGTGAGCCGGGTGGAATAAAAACGCTCAACGTTTGTGAAAGTTACGGGCTGGAGAGACCAGTATTTATGGTTGAAATAATGGGGATGAATAAAACGCGGTAACTGTTATCGCACCACTTTGTTGTAGGATGCTCCCTCTTTATGCCTGTCTATATCCAGGTTTTCTACCAAGGGAGCGTAGAACCTAATGGCATGTGGTAAATCGTTAGTATCCTGGTGATAAAAGAAAACATAGCAGTACTTATTGCGCTGAATGAATTGTAGTGAGCCAGCGAGAGATGTTATCCGCCAGAGCATCGTTCCTGAAGAGTGCGCTGCCGGATACTACACGATCCACACCGCTGGCGATGATCTCTGGAAGTTCTTCCAGGTTTAGCGAACCATCAACTGCCAGCAGAATGGCGTCTCGCTTGCCGGCTGCATTGAGTAATGCGACAACCTGCGCGATGCGTCTCAGTAAAGCTGACTTGCTGAGTTTGCTACCGTAGCCAGGATTTACCGCCAGAATTTGTATTATTTCAACGTCTTCAATGACCGGTAGAATATATTCCAGTGGTGTGGCAGGGCACAGGCTAATCCCTCGCAAAAGCGGCATAGTGCCACCGGAAACTTCAGCATTTTGCTCACCAAGCCAATGAAGCATATGGTGTAGATGCGGCGTGTTTTCCACCTGCAACGTGACACAGTGTGCTCCTGCCTTTACGCTTGCCTGCACAACGGGCCAGGGATTATCCACCATTAGGTGGACATCCTTAATCATCTGCTGTGGCAACTGTGCGATAGCCCAGGGGCCAACGGTGAACTGAGGGCAAAAATGTCCGTCCATCAGATCCAGGTGAATAACGGGTTGTTCAAGCGCGCGAAGATTTTGCTGATACTCCCCGAGTCTGAGCCACTGACCGGCAAGAATGCCGATGCTTAACGGGTAGTGCTTCATTAACGATACGCACTCTGTGCGATTCAAACCGGAAAAGGGACGGTTCATTTTTAGATCCTTATGGCATCAATCCATTGAAGACGCGTTTTTTTCGTGGGCAGCTCATCAGTGATTCCAGTTTTTCCACACAGGCAAGGTAGTGGGGCGTAGTTTTATGGAACGCAACGGCGGCTTCATCCTTATAGGCTTCATAAATATAAAAGCGGCTCTCAACTTCCGGATCCTGCAACACATCGAAGCGGAGATTCCCCTCTTCACGCACCGACCCAAAATGATTGAGGCGAAATACCTCGATAAACTCGTCGACTTTATCTTCGTGGACGTTAATTTCCACCAGAGTGACATGCATACTTTTCTCCTTAAAACGCATGGGCCCACCAGGGCAGGCCCATACCCTTTTTAGTTTTTTTCGCTCAGATAGAGTTCGTACGCGCGTTCAGCGGTTTCATTACGATGCACCACCGCGTGGACGGCCTTCATCATGGCGACAGGATGATCGGACTGGAAGATGTTGCGCCCCATATCGACACCGGATGCGCCCTGATCGATGGCCTGCCAGCAAATCTCAAGCGCTTCACGTTCAGGTAATTTTTTACCACCCGCGATAACAATCGGGACCGGACAACCCGCGGCAATGCGCTCAAAACCTTTATCGACATAGTAGGTCTTGATGATCTGCGCCCCCATCTCGGCGGCGATACGGGTGGCGAGTGAGAAGTAGCGCTGATCGCGAACCATGTCTTTTCCCACGCCGGTCACCGCCATTGTTGGCATGCCGACTTTGATACCGGCATCGATCAACTGAATGATATTTTTGATCGACTGGTGCTCGTTCTCACTGCCGATATACACCTGTGCCGCCACGGCGCAACTGTTGAGACGAACGGCATCATCCATGGAGAGCGCGACCGCTTCATTGCTTAACTCGGTGAGAATAGAGTTAGCGCCCGAGGCGCGCAGGACTACCGGTTTGTTGGTGGCGGGTGGTACCACACTGCGCAGGATGCCGCGTGTGCACATCAGTACATCAGCGAGCGAGAACAGGGGAGCGATATTGATATCGATACGCTCCAGTCCTGTTGTTGGCCCCTGAAAATAGCCATGGTCAAACGCGAGCATGACCGTTCTTCCGGTCTCAGGATTAAAAATGCGCGACAGTCGGGACTGCATCCCCCAGTCAAGTGCGCCGCATCCCTTTAGTGTGAACGGGGTATTGCGTTGCGGCGTGTCGGTATGGAAATCCTTACCATCTTTGATGTCATCTAAATCAGCCATTTTTTACTCCACGGTTACGGAATGAAATTCAGAAATCGTATTTGTCGATGTTGTCTTTAGTGAACACCACGCGTTCAGGCAGAAGCACAATGCCATTTCCCTTCGCCTCGTAGCTGTAGCCCTGTACGCTGTTCGGCGAAACTTCAACTTGCCCTACACCTGGAATGTCCAGTTTGTCACCAATATTCATGTCGCCTTTTTTCAGCAACGCATCAGCCACGTAAACGGAAATCTTGCCCTGCTGGACCACATCCCAGAGGCCAAATTCTTTCACCGTGCCGCGTTCAACATAAGGACGCATCACGTTTGGTGTACTGAAACCGACAATCGCCACGCTGGTATTCTTCAGGTTTTCAGCGGCCTGAGCGGCAGCAGGAAAGGCGTTGGCGTCCGGCGCAATGATGGCGTCGAGATCGGCATAAGCTTTAATAATGCCTTCTGCGGTTTGCAGTGATTTGGTAGCGTCGTTATAGCCAAACTGGGTGGTGACAACTTCCCAGCCCGGATGATCTTTGGTGATCTTGTCTTTGGCCTCTTTCACCCATTGGTTCTGATCGGTCACGGTCGGACTGGAGTAGAAGAAGGCCACTTTGGCTTTCTCTTTTTTGACCTGGTTTGCGGCCATATCAACCAGCATGCCGCCTAATTGGGCTGGTGTGCCCTGGTTGATGTAGTACGAGCGACATTCCGGTTTGGTGTCAGAATCCCAGGTCAGGACTTTCACACCGCGTTGCATGGCGCGCTTTAACGCCGGACATAACCCATCAGGTGAAACGGCGGAAACCACAATGGCGTTATACCCCTGGTTAACAAAGTTATTGATGAGCTGAACCTGACCAGACACGCTGGGCTCCGTCGGACCGTCATAGGTAACATCGACGCCAAGCTCTTTGCCGGCCTCCAGGGCACCGTTACCACCACTGGTAAAGAATCCCACCCCAACCAGTTTCGGGATAAATGCGATTCGCTCTGCGGCATAAGCGTTGAGGGTGAACGCCGCCAGGCTAAGGGTACTGATTACGGCAATTTTTTTAATGCTCTGAATAGTCATGTACTTTTCCTTTAGGGCAATGGATTTCAGGCCTGCCGAATGGCGCGACGACGTGCCATCCAGTCTTTAATTTGCTGACGATGCAGGCTGACGGAACGACCTACGACAACGACAATAAGTAATGCGCCAGAGAGGGCACTGGATACCTGGTTAGGCACGCCAGCCATCTGCAACCCCTGCTGCAGATAGCCCACTAGCAGCGCGGCGATGGCTGTGCCGAGAATTGACCCGGAGCCGCCATAGATGTTGGCGCCACCCAGGACGACCGCCGTAATGGCTGGCATCAGGAAGGAAGCCCCCAGATCGGAGCGCGCAGAGCCAAAGTAAGAAACCAGCAGTATCGCCGCGACCGCCGAGGCAAAGCCGGTCATCGCGTACAGCGCGTACAGCGTCCGATTCACAGGGATAGCGCTATACAGCGCCACGCGAGGGCTTTGCCCAATCAGGAAGACATTTCGTCCGGCGTGGGTTCGGTGCATCAGCAGCCAGAAAAAGAGCACGCTGACGAGAAAGAAGATCAGTGGTACGGGCAGGCCCAGCACATCGAGATTGGCAAAATCGGTAAAGCCCTGCGGGAAGCCGCCAATACCTTCATAACCGGTCGCTCCTGCCATCCCCGAAAGCAGCAATGCGCTGCCGCCAAACAGGTACAACGTTCCCAGGGTGATGACCAGAGGATTCACGCCCGTGTAGATAATCAGCCCGGCGTTGATCAGTCCGCACAGCGCGCCCAGCGCGAGCGTCAGGATAATGGCCAGCGGCAACGGTACGCCCCCCTGGAACATCACACCCAGCGCGATAGCGCACAGCCCCATCGTGGAACCGAAGGAGATATCGATCCCGCCGCTGACGATCACCATGGTTAAGGGGAGAGCGACAATGCCAATGCAGATAAAGTCGCTGGTGCTGAACAGCAGTACGTTCAGATCCAGCAGGCGCGGGTTCAGCGCGCCGAATCCCAGAATTTCAATCACCAGTAGCGCGGCGAGCGCCAGCTCCCAGCCGTAGCGATGTAAACGAGTCATCAGGCAACCTCACGTTTTTTGGCAGTGCGCACAGTATCCGCTGCGCTTTTTGCCGACGGACACGGCTGAGGCTGCGGAGTGAAGCGGGCATATTTTTGTCGGCGGATATTACGTTCCAGCGCGCAGCGCAGTCGGCCATCAAATACCAGCACCGCCAACAGAACCAGACCGGCAATAAAGTCATTCCACCACGCCGGAATGCGCAGCAGGACCAGTACGCTGTCGATTTGCGTCAGGAAATAGGCACCAAGCACGGCGCCAATGATCGTCCCGGAACCGCCCAGCAGGCTGATTCCACCCAGTACGCAGGCAGCAATGGCTTTCATTTCCAGCCCGGTTCCAGTCTGATTAGGGATGAAGCCAATCTGAGAAGCAAAAACGATCCCAGCCAGCGCCGCCATGCAGCCGTTGAGCGAGAAGGCCAGAATACGGATGGCTTCGGTACGCACACCTAGTTGCCGTGCGCCCTGCAAATTATCCCCGGTGGCATAAAAACAGCGACCAAAGGCGGTTTTTGCCAGTAGCCAGGCCATCAGCAGCATCAGGAGTAGGGTCAGCCAGCCGATGGCGGAGATCCCGAGGAAAACCGGGGCGGAGAGTTGCTTCAGCTGTGCAGGCAGTCCTTCAATCCATTTACCGCCCGTCCAGAGCAGCATGACGCCGCGATACAGACCCAGCGTTCCTAACGTGGCAACAATTGCCGGGATTTTCAGCCAGGCGACCAGTACGCCATTAATAACCCCCGCCAGCAGTCCCAGTAGCAGCGTCGCTACGCAGGCCACAGGCAAGGGATATCCCGCGTTCAGCAGCAGTCCCAGTAGCACGGCGCACATCCCAGTTATCGAGCCTACCGATACGTCGATGTTGCGGGTCAGCATCACCAGCGTCGCCCCCATAGCCAGCAGCATGAGAATTTGGGCGCTGCTGAAGATCATCGTCAGCGTCTGAACACTGAGGTACTGGCTGTCAAGCATTCCCGGCAGAACGAACAGCAACAGCACTGCCAACAGTGCGGTTGCCTCACGATTATTCTGGATAAATTTCAGCATGGCGCCTCCCCGGTATATGGCGTCGTCCCTGACGGGCGGTCGCCAAACGCAACGTGCATGATGGTGTCGACGTTAATCTCGTCGCCCTGCAGGGCATCGTTGCCTGTTTCCCCTTGGTGCATGACGTAAACGCGATCGGCCATCTGTTCGATCTCTTCCAGATCGGACGAGATGAACAGCACCGCGACATTCTGAGCCGCAATACTGCGGAGCAACTGGTAGATGTCGTTACGGGCAGAGACGTCCACTCCGCGCGTCGGCTCATCCACAATCAGCACTTGCGGCGAGGCTTCGAGGCATTTGGCGATCAAAATTTTTTGCTGATTACCACCGGAGAGCGTACGGGCGGGTTGTTCGGGATCGTTCAGCTTGATATTGAGCGCGCGGCGATAACGTTCGAGCGTGGCGCTGTCTTTTGCCGGATTTGCCCAGAAACCGCTGTGGTTATGGGTTAATGCACAAACATTCCACGCCAGCGAGGCATCCAGATTCAGTCCTGATGATTGCCGATCCTCCGGTAGATATACCAGACCATGCTGCAGACGCTCGCGTGTGGAAAGCGTGGATATATCCTTGTCGCCGAGTACGACGCGTCCGGTCCTCAGAGGTCGTAGCCCGTAAAGCGTTTCTGCAAGTTCGGTGCGCCCGGCGCCGACCAGGCCAGCCAGACCTAAAATTTCCCCGGCACGAACCTCGAAACTGACGTTCATGAATCCTTCTCCGGTTACATTTTCGAGGCTCAATACCGGTGTGCCTGTATCATGCTGCGGACAGTTGCCAGGCAATTCCAGCCACAGTTTCTGGGTCGCGCTCAGCGTGTTAGTGCGTGATGCTGGCGTAATGGCCTGGATAATTTCGTCTGTGCTCAGGTCCGCCGTTTTACCGGAGAGCGCAATGGTTCCGTCCCGCATCACGCTAATGTAATCCGCAATCTGGCGTATCTCAGGCAGCTTGTGGGAGATGAAAACGATCCCCACGCCGGAACTCAGCAACTCACGCAGACGACTGAACAACCGATCTGTTTCTGCAGGAGTGAGTGAGGCTGTGGGTTCATCAAGGATCAAAATTCGCGAATCGCGCATCAGCCCGCGCAGGATTTCGACCATTTGCCGGTCGGCGACATCCAGTGAACCGGCCTGGCTGTTGATATCAAACTGGCAGCCCAGCGCGGCGAGCATCGCGCTCATTTTTTGCGCCGAGCTTTGGTGTTTGGGCAGGCCAAACAGGACATTCTCTTTTACCGTCAGGCTGGGGAAGAGTAGCGGCTCCTGTGGCACAAGGTAGATTCCCAACTGATGCGCCAGGATCGGCGTCAGTTTCGTACATCGGGAACCTTCAATCTCAATGCTTCCGCTATCCGGCGGGGTAATACCGGCGATGATTTTCATCAGCGTAGATTTCCCAGCGCCATTTCCTCCCAGGAGCGCATGGACTTCGCCTTTTTGCAAAATAAAGTTAATACCTTTCAGTACCTTGACGCCGGAGTACTGCTTACAGACAGACTGTGTGCTGAGTAGCGGAGCGATTTTTTCGTGACTCATTTACGTGCCACCTCCGTTCGGCCTGGGTAGAATCAGGTTGAACAAATGTATTGTGCGATTCGAATTGTTCATAACCTTATGACCTAACTGCTCACAAAACCGACGAATAGATCACGTTTTATGCTAAAATGATCTGTAAAATTAAATTTGTTCAAATAAAAGCCATTGAAATGTGTGTTTAATCACAGTTATTAGCAACCAATGAATGAACAATTGTGTTCAGAAATTCGATATGTTCAAAGTGAAGACAGAATGATGACTATTAATGACCCGATGATTTCCGAACAAGGGATGTGTGAAGAAGAGCTGGTGGCGCGTATTGCGTGGTTCTATTACCACGATGGTATGACACAGAGCGACATCAGCAACAGGCTGGGGCTGACGCGGCTTAAGGTGTCGCGGCTGCTGGAGAAGGGGCATCAGTCCGGGATTATTCGCGTACAGATTAATTCTCGCTTTGAAGGCTGTCTGGAATATGAAACTGAATTACGTCGTCGCTTTGACCTGAACAATGTACGGGTCATCCCAGGACTTCCCGGAGCGGATGCCTGCGTTCGCCTGGGGATTGGCGCCGCGCATATGCTGATGGAGTCACTCCAGCCGCAGCAGATTTTGGCGGCGGGCTTCGGCGAAGCGACCATGAATACCTTAAAACGGCTGAGCGGATTTATCTCTGCTCAACAAATTCGCCTGGTAACGCTCTCGGGGGGCGTGGGGCCATACATGACCGGGATTGGGCAACTCAACGCAGCCTGTCCGGTCAGTATTATTCCGGCTCCGCTGCGCGCCTCCTCAGCAGAGATTGCTCGGACGTTAAAAAATGAAAACAGCGTCCAGGATGTTCTGCTGGCCGCCCAGGCTGCCGATGCGGCAATCGTCGGTATTGGCGCAATCAATCAGAAAGATGAGGCCACCATTATTCGATCAGGCTATATCACTAAAGGTGAGCAGCTGATGATTGGCCGCAAAGGAGCCGTGGGCGACATTCTGGGCTACTTCTTTGATGCCGAAGGGCAGGTGATTCCGGATATGAAGATCCACGATGAACTTATCGGGTTAACCCTCAATACCCTGAAGACTATCCCGACTGTGATCGGTGTTGCCGGGGGCGTGAATAAAGCGGAAGCGATCGCTGCGGCGATGAAAGGGGGTTATATCAACGCATTGGTCACTGACCAGGAAACCGCCGCCGCCATTGTCAGCGGGCAGTAATGCGTATCTGCCGTGCAGCCGCGTGGCAGGGGAGTAACAGAATTTCCGTTTGTACCGTGGAGAAAGCATTGACGACCTGACAAATAAAATAAGCCGAGGACAAAAACGATGGCCCGACTCTGTACCCCCTCTGAATCAACACATTACCTGATGGCTCTGGACGCCGGTACCGGAAGCGTTCGCGCCGTGATTTTCGACCTGGAAGGCAAACAAATCGCGGTGGGACAAGCGGAATGGCGGCACCTTGCCGTACCGGATGTTCCCGGCTCGATGGAGTTTGATCTGGGAAAAAACTGGCAACTGGCCTGTGAATGCATCCGTCAGGCATTGCATATCGCCGGGATTGCACCGGAAGCGATTACAGCCGTCTCAGCCTGTTCGATGCGCGAAGGCATTGTAGTATATGACGCAGAGGGGACGCCTGTCTGGGCTTGTGCAAACGTGGATGCCAGAGCGGCACGGGAAGTCAGCGAACTTAAGGAGATCCACGACTACACCTTCGAAAGTGAGGTCTATCGTAGCACTGGTCAGACGCTGGCGCTGAGTGCCATCCCACGTCTGCTCTGGCTTGCGCACCATCGTGCGGATATTTATCGTCGTGCCTCGACGGTGACGATGATCAGTGACTGGATGGCCTACATGCTCAGCGGTGAGCTGGCGGTGGATCCTTCCAATGCCGGAACAACGGGACTGTTGGACCTCAAAACACGAGACTGGAAGCCGTCATTGCTGCAGATGGCTGGATTGCGATCGGATATTCTCTCACCGGTTAAAGAGACCGGGACGATGCTGGGGAGGGTGACCGCCCAGGCAGCTGCAATGTGCGGGTTGAAAGTAGGCACGCCGGTGGTAGTGGGTGGTGGAGATGTTCAGTTGGGGTGTCTCGGTCTTGGAGTTGTACGCCCGGCGCAAACTGCTGTACTTGGAGGAACATTCTGGCAGCAGGTGGTGAATTTACCCGCGCCGATTGTTGATCCTGAAATGAACGTGCGTGTGAATCCGCACGTCATTCCGGGGATGGTACAGACCGAATCCATCAGCTTTTTTACCGGTCTGACGATGCGCTGGTTCCGCGACGCTTTCTGTGCAGAAGAAAAGCTGATCGCTGAGCGTCTGGGCGTAGACACCTACACACTTCTGGAAGATATGGCATCCCGAGTACCGGCTGGCGCATGGGGCATAATGCCGATTTTCTCCGATCGGATGCGCTTCAAGAGCTGGTATCACGCAGCTCCTTCGTTCATCAACCTGTCCATCGATCCGGAAAAATGCAATAAAGCCACGCTGTTTCGTGCTCTGGAAGAGAATGCGGCCATTGTGTCGACCTGTAATTTGCATCAAATCGCCGATTTTACCGGGATCCATCCTACTTCACTTGTTTTTGCTGGTGGCGGCTCGAAGGGAAAACTCTGGAGTCAGATTCTGGCGGATGTTTCAGGGCTGACGGTCAACGTGCCGGTCGTCAAAGAGGCAACGGCGCTGGGCTGCGCCATCGCGGCCGGCGTCGGGGCAGGGATCTGGTCATCCATGGCCGAGACCGGTGAACGACTGGTGCGCTGGGAACGGGAGCATGTGCCGGATAAAGAAAAGCATGAGCTTTATCGGGAATCACGTGAGAAATGGCAGGCGGTATATCAGGAGCAGTTAGGTCTGGTCGATCACGGGTTGACGACCTCTTTGTGGAAAGCGCCGGGTTTATAACAGGAGATCGTAATGATTAAATCGAATGAAGCGCATCATGAATACCGTTTTGGTGATAGTGGCCCGAAATACCTCATTCGCGGTCCGGAATGTGACATGGGCGTCGTCATGCTTCAGCCCGGTCAGTCTTTTCCCAACCATCGTCATATCGAAGCCTGCGAGATTTTTTATACCCTGGCAGGCGAAGTGACGTTATATCTGAACGGTGAGCCCTACACGTTAGGCTCGGGGGATGTTTTGCACTGCGATCCCGGTGAAGCACATTTTCTGGTGAACAGAGGCGAGGTGCCGTGGAAAGGCGTCTTTGTTAAATCTCCGCATATTCCGGGAGACAGTCATCCGGTTGAGCCGACGACGTATTAGTCACCGGTATTTTTAAGAAAACGAATCCATTAGATGAAAGCTGGAGCGGGCGATGTTACTCGCCTTGCTCCATTTCCTATATGTAGACGTGGTCAGCCCTACCAACTCGCCGGGCCTCTGGCATATTGCTACTGCGCTATTGTATATACCCAATCGCAACAATGGGGGCATTTCTTGCCGCCGTAGTAGGAGCGTTCACACCGGGTACAGCGCCAGTTTCCGGTTCGGGTGTTCAGTGGCCCCCTGAAACCCGCGTATCCTGACGGAGCATTATTGCGACCGCGACGTATTTTAGCTGTCGGGGATTGTCTGGATGAGCGTAAGGCATACCCGCAGTTCTGGTTTTTTTATCTGCTCACTCCGGCGACGACGGGCATGAACAAATATCTCGTTCCCTAAAGCATCTTTCTAGATAAACACTTCTGTATGGCAGAAATCACACAGCAGCCGTCCGTGGTAGTGGTGCGGAACATCCTGTACGGTCACCCACTCACCATCTTCGGTAATGGCATGTTCAACCGGGCTGAACTGTATCATTGCCGCACTCCTGTCCTGTGAAGCTGACGCGCTGGAGCGGTGTCCCGTATCTTGTAGGTATAAAAACCGTTCATTATCATTCACCCTCACTGCTGATAATTTCTGTACTGTGGTCACCGGTCTGGCAACTTCGGCAGTACCGTTCACCGTGATACTCGTTGTCGCATCCAGAGCAATGCCAGTCCGCCCTGTGTAATATAGGCAGTACATCCGGGACGTACCCACTCATGAAAAATTCGGTTGTATTGCCGGGTTGATATGTGCTGATTAGTTCCGACCCGAGACCGAAACAAGAAGTCTTTACTATGCAAATTGCCAAGCTTTATCAATACAGCAACAGCTTCTCTTGTCCCTTTGGTTATCTCAAATTGCACAGGACAACCGGTTTTCTGTTGAAACACCGTTGCTCTGCTTGAAACAGAACTACCATATGCAACATCAGATACTTTGAGTCTGACCAGATCACAGCCTCGTAGCTTACTGTCCAGGGCAATATTGAACAGAGCTAAATCACGCGTTTTACCTTCCAGTTCAAGCCGGATTCGTATCCCCCAGATATGAGATATCTGAAGCGGCCTTTTTTGGCCGATGATACGGCCCTTGTTCCACGGTGACGTGTTCATACTCAAATCTCCTGCAATGTGGGAGATTTGAGTATGGTTGTCCCTTATGAGCGAACAGCGGACATTGGACCTTCCAAACTTACAAGGTAATCTAATTTGCAAGGTTATGGCGGGATAAATGGACAGAATTGGCAGATTTTGCAGAAGTTATGCATCAAGGAATAATTTTCATGTGCCGTAGGCAATACCGCGCTTTGAGCCGGTTTTGAAATTCAGTTGTACTCTCGACCTTCAGTAAGTATTTCCGCTTCTAAGCCAAATGGAGACTTTAATTTATCTTGATAAACCCCGCCAGTTAGTTTGCCAAAAGCAATGGCACTTGCGTTCTCCAGCGGAATGATCTCCCTGTCCACCTACGGGTTGTTCATGATGAGCTGTATAAAATTCGCAACGAACGTTATGCTCATAACGGAGGTCATAACCCCCTACAGCGGCCTCGTCGGCTTACTGGTTTTAGCGCTATTACCTTCTATAACCTCTCTTTTGCGGTAGATAACTATTGCAGGGATCGTTTGGATGAGCAACATGCGTATAATATGGCTTGCCATCACAAAACTCGCATTCGCGTTAAGCGCCAGTGCCGCAAAGGACATTGATTCCACGCTCCCGGGAACCCAGGAGAGCATCAATAAATAAAATGGATAATCCAGAAGATGCGCCGCTGTAAATGCCATCATGACCGTCACACCCAGTCCAATAGCAATGAGCTGTATTGAAGACCAAAGATGACGCAAAAATGCAGTCAACGTAAACGCAATAAAATGATGCCCCAGTAATATGCCCATCAGGATCATACTGAACTGATTGAAAATATCGGGAAAAAACACAGTCTGAGATGACAAAGGGTGCAGGAGTGCTGCACAAAGCAACGACGTGATCATAAAGGGCGCAGGAAAGTGGAAGCGTTCAAGGCATTTGCCCAACACATAGCCCGCAAAGACAATACCCAATAGCCAGAGCACATTAGTCGTTGCAAACAATACAGGCGGCATGGCCATATGGGTTTGCGCACCGCCGGTAATATATCCGGCAAATAAGGTCAATGTGATGAGCCGTAGCGAGTGCGAAATGATAATTTTTTGCGGCGGCGTTTTAACATGGGACGCTAGCGCTAATACCGCTGCCATTGCCCCCGGAACGGCGCCCAATAACGCCTCTTCCTTACTCCAGCGTAATCGGTGAATACACCACAAGTAGCATGCGGTGAATTGCAGGGATAAGCATACTAATAACAACACCAGTAAAAATGCGATATTTCCTTGCGCCCCAAAAGAAAAATCGCGAAATAAAAGACCAATTGACGTACCAAGAGAGAGTTGAATCACCGTCAGGCTGCCCGGCAGTACTGGCACAGAAAGACCGGTACGTTTTAACACCAGCACGGTAATAAGGGGGCCAAACATCATACCTAACGGAACGTTGCAATAGGTAAAACCCAACCCAGCCAGGATACAAAGAGCAAAACCTAACAATAATTTCATACACCTTTCTCCTGGCTACCGGGAGTGTTAAATACTCAGTGAACGGTTTCGTTAACCCAAAGGGTATTTTCAGCAACCCATTGGGTCAATGCATCAAGACGTTCGTGTATTTCCCGGCTGGACTCTGCTTGAACAATAGCACTCACGATCTCGCCATTTGTTAATTTCATCGCGTCATATTGGCGGCCGACGACACCTGTTGCCCGATATTTAACCACAAAAGGCAATGGACATTTTTCCGCAATAGAGAGGAGCGTGCCCTGTGCAGGCGGCACATTTAATTGGCCAACCCGTAAAACGGGTTGTCTTTGCGATAAATCCTGCGGATAGATTTCGCATAAACTGGCTTTAAGCCAGGTCATTCGAGGATCAAGGCCAAAAGCGGCCCCTAATTCTTCATTGACAAAGCAGCCACCTAATCGGCAAGCAAGCTCGCCAAAAATAATGTTGTTATCTTTATCAACAAAAACTTCAAGGTGAAGCAATGCGTTTTCTTCCGTTGGAAAAACCTCTTCAGCAAGATATTTGGTGTAGGCAATCAGTTTACGATGCAGCGGCGTGTCATCTTCCATAACCAGACCTAATGTTTTCCCGGATAGAAAATCCAGGCAGGAGACGGTTGCACGAGATGCAGAAACAAATATCGCCTTTCCTTTTAAATACAACGCATTAATTTGATAAGCTTCGCCTTCGATAAATTTTTCAATGAGCAGATTGTGATACTCTGGCGGCTTAACCTGCGCCAGATATTTATAAAGCTGGCCTTCATTTTTAAGAACCACCACGCCCTGTGATCCACGCCCATCATTAGGTTTGATGACGCAGGGATATCCCTGTTCGGCAATGAATCGCGCCATCGCAGTCGCACTGTCGACGCGTGCCATAGCAGGAACCGGTAACTGATGAGACTGAACAAGCGATTTCATCATAAATTTATCACGGAAGAACATGGCCTTTTTTTCACGGTCGTGTGTCAAACCCAGACGATCGCTGATTCGCGCGGCCCTCAGAACATCGATTTCGGCGAGGTAAAAGATACCCGTTGCTTTATTGTCCTGGGCGTAGTGGTAAATATCCATTTCCACGAAGGGATTATCATTAAAGTTTTCATAAAAAAGGAAAGAAAAACCTGCCCCCATATGATCAAGAATATTATCGATCTGGCTTGCGCACGTTGCAATCAGAACCGGGGCCACTGATTGTAATGACTGCCACTCTTCACGTGAGTGCTGAAAAATAATTTTTGGTGGACACAGCAAGATATTCATTGTTTTTCTCATTCAATATCAAATGTAATGACAAATACATCCCGATAACCTTTTCCTGGCAACAAAGGAACCACTGCCGCGGTATAATGCTGATAATTCACATCATTGAATATTACTGCATCGCCCGCATGCAGTTTGAACGTAGAGGCATCATTGCCCCCATCATGATTAGGAATAAGCGTGGTTTCTCCACCAGTCACATTCTCAATTTCGCTGCAATAGATTGCAATGTACTTAAAACCATCTTTATGAATACCCTCTGGAGCGGGATATCCAGGCCTTCGGTCATCTGTCGTTATTCTTATTTGATGAATGCCAATATTGTAAGTCGTGTCTGGAAGCAATGGCAAAAGCTTACGAAACACCAGATTCATCACTTCTTCAGCAACGTCTTGTTTTATTTCTGGGTATTTTCTTGCAATACCGCCAGCGTAATTGTTCAGTTTTTCCGCTTGAAAAAACTCACCCACTGCGCACAGATCAAAATACTTTTCACGTCCGGCCCTGGCCTGCATGTAACTTCTGAACCGAAAAATACCATCTTCAGCCTTAAGCCATGGATCGGGTAGTAATTCATCAAAACTATTTTTGACTTTCGCTGAAGTCTTCCCCAGTCGAATATGATGATAGGCGTGCATAGATAACGTCCTTAATACGGTAGTTTGAGCAGTCTACTTATAAGATATGAAATGCATATCCAACAATAAATAATATTGCAGACTCTTTTATACTGATAATCTATGGGCAAAAGTAAGGAGGCAGGCTCCTTACTTTTTAAATAACTCTACTTGCTTTTTTTACGTAACTCCGTCACTGGCACGCCACCAATTCCCCAGTTATCAGTCTCCACTTCATCAATGACCACGATGGTTGTGCTGGGGTTTTTATTCAGGACATCAACCAATAGTTGTGTCACTCCCTCCATTAATTTTTTCTTTTGCTGATCGGTAGCACCTTCATTAGTAATTTTAATATTTACGTAGGGCATATGAACTCCTTTTATTAGATGATTTTTGACATTGCACCAAGATAAACAAGTGCAAAGAGATTAAACGATAGAACATAACCGTAGTGCATTTTAAAACTGGTGTTACTGGGTGATACATTCAGACTGTTTGCGGCGAAAATAGCATTGATCGATACGGGAGAAATAAGCTGAGTTGCAATAAATAAGCAAATCCATATCTGATAATCAACCATCCCCCCCGTAAGATAATCAGAAAATATCGACCATGCGATACTAAAGATAATCAGTGGATGGATACCTAATAAACCAAAAAGCGGTACGATGAACAAAATAATCGCGTAGATCTGCAACGTTGTCAGCCCGCCAACATAAGCAGTGATACCCTCAGGTACATGGGAAAAAAGCAGCCAACAAACTGAGGTCAACACACTACAGCTTAAAAGCAACAATACCTCACCGGATATATTCTGTGCTGATTCAGTTAATTGCTCAGCCCAGGGTTTATCCTTTTTAACCAGATGATCGACAACAAAGAGCACGACTGCTGTAAAGGCAATACTTTGCAGTGA
>NZ_JAHLRC010000058.1:0-26490 GCF_018919545.1 Citrobacter sp. S46_ASV_140 | reverse complement strand
CTGGCGGCTGTAGCGCGGTGGTCCCACCTGACCCCATGCCGAACTCAGAAGTGAAACGCCGTAGCGCCGATGGTAGTGTGGGGTCTCCCCATGCGAGAGTAGGGAACTGCCAGACATCAAATAAAAACAAAAGGCCCAGTCGAAAGACTGGGCCTTTTGTTTTATCTGTTAAACGCCGGGTTGTATCCGGCGCATGACTTTAATGGATAACCTGCGACAAAAACGCACGAGTGCGTTCAGATTTGGGGTGAGCAAAAAACTCATCCGGTGCTGCCTGTTCAACAATCTCGCCAAGATCCATAAAGATCACCCGGTCGGCCACTGTACGGGCAAAGCCCATTTCATGGGTAACACACAGCATGGTCATGCCTGATTGTGCCAGACCTATCATGGTATCAAGCACTTCTTTTACCATTTCAGGATCCAACGCTGATGTGGGTTCATCGAATAACATGATTTTGGGTTTCATGCACAGTGAGCGTGCAATGGCTACGCGCTGTTGCTGCCCACCAGAGATTTGCCCGGGATATTTATGCGCATGTTCAGCAATGCGAACTCGCTCAAGGTAGTGCATTGCCAGAGCTTCAGCCTCTTTTTTTGGCATCTTTTGCACCCAGATCGGTGCCAGCGTGCAGTTTTGCAGGACCGTCAAATGAGGAAAGAGATTAAAGTGCTGAAAGACCATGCCAACTTCTTGTCTGACGCGCTCAATATTGCGGATATCTTCATTGAGTTCGATCCCATCCACCACAATACGTCCTTGCTGATGCTCTTCCAGATGGTTGATACAGCGGATAGTTGTCGATTTACCCGAACCGGAAGGTCCGCATAATACGATGCGTTCTCCCTGCTTTACCTTCAGGTTGATGTTTTTCAGGACGTGAAACTGTCCGTACCATTTGTTGACGTTTTCCAGCGTAATCATCGCGTCGGTAGACGGCATTAATAATTGGCTCATAAATTCCTCAGTGCGGTGTACGCCCGGTGTTAAAACGTTTTTCCAGATGTTGGCTGTAACGCGACATGCTAAAACAGAAGATCCAGTAAATCAGTGCAGCGAAAACATATCCTTCCGTCGACATACCCAACCATGCAGGGTCCACAGTTGCCTGCTGCACGCTACTGAAGAGATCAAACAGGCCGATGATGATGACCAGACTGGTATCCTTAAACAGGGCGATAATCGTGTTAACCAGACCCGGAATAACCAGCTTGAGGGCTTGCGGAAGAATGACCAGCCCTTGCGTTTTCCAGTACCCTAACGCCAGTGATTCAGCGGCTTCATACTGACCTTTTGGTAGGGCCTGTAACCCTCCGCGAACCACTTCTGCGACATACGCCGACTGGAAAAGAATCACGCCGACCAGCGCCCGGATAAGTTTGTCGATACTGGTCCCTTCGGACATAAACAGAGGAAGCATGACCGAGGACATAAAAAGGACGGTAATCAACGGTACACCGCGCCAGAACTCAATGAAAATGACGGATAAAATCCGCACGACTGGCATATGAGACCGACGTCCAAGCGCCAGTAAAATACCCCACGGAAGCGCGCCCGCAATCCCCACGGATGCAATGATAAGTGTCAGTGTTAATCCGCCCCACTGTCGGGTTTCTACGCGCTCAAGTCCGAAAAAACCACCGTACATCAACCACCAGACCACCACGGGATAAACGACGGCCCAGACGGCGATATAGCGGCCACGGTGGGGAATAGATTTCCAGAACATAGGGACGATAGAGGCCAGGCCAATGATCAGGGCCAGATTTACGCGCCAGCGCTGATCGTGGGGATAAAGTCCATACATGAATTGCCCAAAGCGTTCATGAATGAACACCCAGCAAGCCCCTGCTTTGGTGCAGTCTGCGCGGGTTGAACCGACCCAGTTGGCCTGAAAGAATACCCAGTTCAGCAGTGGCGGAAGAAATGACCAAATCAGCCAAATGCACAGCAGCGTGAGCAGGCTATTTGACCAACTGGAGAACAGGTTTTTACGCACCCAGAGTAGACTGCGGCTTGCCGGGTTACTGTTCTGACGCGAGGGGTGAGACAGCAGTGCTTTTGTCATCATGGCTCCTTAGCGCTCAATCAGTGCAATACGGCGGTTATAAATATTCATCAACAGAGAAATGCTCAGGCTGATGATCAGGTACACCGACATCGTGATAGCAATAGTTTCAATGGCTTGCCCTGTTTGATTGAGTACCGTGCCGGCAAACAGTGAAACCATATCCGGATAGCCAATGGCAGCCGCAAGTGAGGAGTTTTTGACGATATTCAGATACTGGCTGGTTAATGGGGGAATGATGACGCGCAGCGCCTGTGGGATGATCACCTGGCGCAGTGTCACCGGATTTGGCAGACCCAGCGAGCGTGCTGCTTCATGTTGGCCATAAGGAACGGCCTGTATTCCCGCTCGAATAATTTCTGCTATAAACGCCGAGGTATACACTGAAAGCGCCAGCGTCAGGGCAGCCAGTTCGGGAATAAGCACCATACCGCCACGGAAGTTAAAACCGCGAAGGGCGGGGATATCCCAGTGAAGCGCTGCGCCAAACAGCCACTGTGAGATCATCGGTAAAAGCACGATCAGCGCCAGAGTCGTGGGCCAGGTCCGGCGTAGCTGACCGGTTTTAGTCTGGTGCATTCTGTTGTAGCGAAATAGCCCGATAGCGACGACGATTGTGATAATTACAGCGCAGCAAAAGGCAAAAAATCCTTCTCCTATTTGCGGTGCCGGAATATAGAGTCCCCGGTTACTCAGAAACATCAAGTCCAGCGCGTTAACGGCCTGACGTGGGCCGGGCAGGTTACGTAATACGGCGAAATACCAAAAGAAGATCTGCAGCAGCGGCGGTATATTGCGGAACGTTTCGATGTAGATCGTCGAGAGCTTTCGTAATAACCAGTTATCTGACAGGCGTGCCAGTCCGAGAAAGAAACCGAGAATTGATGCGAAAACAATGCACAGTGCAGAAACTAATAGCGTATTGAGCAGGCCAACGATAAAGACACGGCCATACGTATCGCCTTGCTCGTAATCGATCAGATGCTGGACAATACCAAATCCGGCGCTGCGATCGAGAAAAGAGAATCCCGAGGTAATACCGCTATTATTCAGGTTATTTATCGTGTTATGGATGAGATAGACCGCAATGCTGATGACTGCAATGACGGCAAGTATTTGAAATAACCAGGCGCGGACCGCAGGGTTAGAAAAGGATAACGATCCTTTTACGATTGAGCGGCGATGGAACATAAGAAAACCTCGGTAACTATGGCTCTGGACTGAGCGCCGCAGTCGCGGCGCCCGTTACATCACTACGCATTAGCGCACCGGTGGCGCATATTGAATGCCACCGTTATTCCAGAGGTTGTTCTGTCCACGTTTGATCTTCAGTGGGCTTTCCGATCCCACGTTACGCTCAAAGATCTCCGAGTAGTTACCTACCTGCTTGATAATGTTGTAAGCCCATTTGTTATCAAGCTTCAGATCCTTGCCATAATCCCCTTCTTTGCCTAACAGGTGTGCCATATCCGGCGTTGCAGGATTAGCCGCTTTTTCATCGACGTTTTTCGAGTTAACGCCCATTTCTTCCGCATTCAGCATGGCGAACAGCGTCCAGCGAACAATGGAGAACCACTCATCGTCTCCACGACGTACAACAGGTCCCAGCGGTTCTTTAGAAATAACTTCTGGCAGGACAATCCACTCCGCAGGATTACTCAGCTTGATTCGCAGGGCGTACAACTGAGACTGGTCGGAAGCCAGCGTGTCGCAGCGTCCAGATTCCAGAGCTTTAGCTGATTCATCCGAGCGGTCAAAGGTGACAGGGGTGTACTTCATGTTGTTGGCTTTAAAGTAGTCAGCCACGTTCAGTTCGGTATCTGTTCCTGCCTGGATACAAACCGTTGCGCCATCCAGCTCTTTAGCACTCTTAAGACCCGCTTTATTGTGGGTAAGAAAACCAATGCCGTCGTAATACGTTACGCCAGTGAAAGACATTCCCATTCCTGCGTCACGAGAGGAGGTCCAGGTGGTATTACGAGAGAGCATGTCGACTTCACCTGATTGTAGTGCGGTAAAGCGTTCCTTGGCGGTGAGCGGGGTATATTTTACTTTGCTATCATCGCCAAATACGGCGGAGGCAACGCCACGACATACGTCGACATCAATACCTGAGAACTTACCGCTTGCATCGGCATAAGAAAAGCCAGGCAACCCGTCACTGATCCCACACTGCACAAAACCTTTTTTCTTTACGGCATCAAGAGTTGCGCCGGCATGTGCCTGATTTGCAACCGCAAGCAGCACGCCGGCCGCTGCCAGGCTGGCTATTATCATCTTTTTCATAGAGCATCCTGTGTGGAGGAATTATTGTTATGGAAACGTTCTGAAAACGTCTTTTACCTGTCTGTGGCTATGGCCATACTCTTTTAAGCAAAGGTAGTGCCAGGTTTTTGCGCACGATTATTCGACGCAATATCCAGAGTGTAGACAGGAAAAAATAAATGCAGCGCCCTGAAGTGGTGCAAAATTGAAACGTAAGCCACATTTCGGCGCAAAAAATTTAAAAATCAAACCGGACGCGTGATAACGATTTCGTACGTTAATATTGATGACGTGAGAATAATGAAAAGAAAGCGCGCTGTTACGAAGAACTGAAAAAATGCTAATTTCAAATCGTGGATATGTGAGGAAAATCTATAATAATTTTATTATACGTTGAGTGCTATATACCAACGTTTTGTCTTATATGAAGATTTAATTCTTATTGCAAAAAGCGCGGTACCCACCGCGCTTTTAAGAAGATTTATTTGGTCAGGGCGACTATCCCAAGTGTCAGCCCGGCAACGGCTGCTGCGCCACCGGCGATGGCACCGGCTGTTTCCCAGTTATCCTGCGTGGTGCCTTTCATACAGGTATTGGTATGAACCAGGCGTCCCTGATCGTCGTATACAGGTACGCAAGGAGAATCGTGTGCACAGCCGGCCAGGAATGCGGTAAGCAATGCAACGGATATTAATCTTTTCATGGTGTTACCTCAAAAATAAGCGTTTCGCTAATTGAGCAAAGACAAACGCTAAGCCATCTGCGAACTCGGCGACTATTTTACCACTTCTTAAAAAAAGACTGACATGAGGAATAATCTCAATTCATGTGGATTGTAAAAATAATGGATAAAAAGAAAGGTGACTGGCGAGTTTTTCAGGAAGGGTTTATTAGAAATAAATGGCTATCTTATTAATAAATAAAGAGGGCCATCTTAGGTGAAAAAGGCGTCCGAAGACGCCTTAATTTTACAAATTAATTGTTGCGCCGACTAAAACGCCGTCTGACGACAACGAAGAAGACGGGGACGAAGAAGATTGCCAACAATGTCGCGGTCAGCATGCCTCCCATTACGCCTGTTCCGACCGCATTCTGCGCCCCGCTACCTGCTCCGCGGCTGATAACCAGAGGCATAACCCCCAGAATAAACGCCAGGGATGTCATCAGGATTGGACGAAGACGCATGCGTGACGCCTCCAGTGTGGCTTCAATCAACCCTTTACCTTCTTTATCCATCAGGTCTTTGGCAAACTCCACGATAAGGATAGCGTTTTTGGCGGAAAGACCGATGGTAGTCAGCAGACCTACCTGGAAGTAAACGTCGTTATTCAGACCGCGTATAGACGCCGCCAGAAGCGCACCGACCACGCCAAGCGGTACAACCAACATGACTGAAAATGGAATAGACCAGCTCTCATACAATGCGGCGAGACACAGGAAGACGACGATTAACGAAATAGCGTATAACGCAGGTGCCTGATTGCCGGAGAGCCGTTCCTGATATGACATCCCCGTCCAGTCATAGCCGATACCGGTTGGCAGCTGTGCTGCCAGGTTTTCCATGAGCGCCATGGCTTCACCGGTGCTTCGACCCGGCGCGGCCTCTCCCAGTATTTCCATTGATGGCATACCGTTGTAACGCTCCAGGCGGGGTGAACCATAAATCCAATGCGACGAACTGAACGCAGAGAATGGCACCATTTCACCATTCCCACTACGTACGTAGAGATTGTTGATGTCGTTGGGTAACATACGGAACGGCGCGTCAGCCTGAACGTATACCTTTTTCACTCGGCCATGATCGATAAAATCGTTCACATAGGTGCCGCCAAGGGCCGTGGAAATCGTTTGGTTTATATCCGACAGACTTACGCCTAACGCCTGGGCTTTTTCCTGATCAATATCCAGCTTAAATTGCGGGGTATCTTCCAGACCGTTAGGGCGCACGCGCACCAGCAAATCTGGATGTTCTCTCACCATACCCAGCAACTGGTTCCTGGCTTTCGTCAGTTCTGTATGACCGAGGTTAGCCTGATCAATTAACTGAAAATCAAAGCCGGTCGCGGTACCCAGTTCAAGAATGGCAGGCATGTTGAACGGGAACACCAGTCCATCTTTAATCTGGCTGAACGCCCTGGTCGCACGTTCGACGATAGCCGTCACGCCGTTTTCATCGCCCGAACGCTCTTCCCATGGTTTGAGGCTAATAAAGACGATACCGGAGTTCTGTCCCTGGCCGCTAAAGCTGAAGCCATTAACGGTGAACACCGATTTTACGTTCGCTTTTTCCTGGTTCAGGTAGTAATTCTGAATCTGATCCAGCACCTGCTGTGTGCGCGTCTGTGTCGCACCAGCAGGAAGTTGCACCATTGTCATAAAGACCCCCTGATCCTCTTCGGGCAAGAAGGAGGTAGGGAGGCGTAAAAACAGAACAGCCATTCCGCCGACGATAAGAACATATAGCAACAAGTAGCGTCCGGTTTTGCGCAGAATACCGCTGATACTATTGCTGTAATGCCCGACGCTTTTATCGAACAGGGCGTTAAACCATCCGAAAAAACCGCCTTTCTTTTCAACATGTCCGGCGGAAACGGGTTTTAGCAGCGTTGCGCAAAGCGCTGGCGTAAGAATGAGGGCGACCAGAACAGAAAGCGCCATCGCTGAAACAATGGTCAGAGAGAACTGGCGGTAAATGGCGCCGGTCGAGCCGCCAAAGAACGCCATGGGGATAAATACCGCCGAGAGCACCATCGCGATCCCGACCAGTGCGCCCTGGATCTGGACCATGGATTTCTGCGTCGCCTCTTTGGGCGGCAGTTTCTCTTCCGCCATGACGCGTTCGACGTTTTCTACTACCACGATGGCGTCATCGACCAGCAGGCCGATGGCCAGCACCATTCCGAACATCGTTAGCGTGTTGATGGAGAATCCGAATGCTGCGAGGATCGCGAATGTTCCCAACAGCACGACAGGCACTGCGATAGTTGGAATCAGCGTGGCGCGCAGATTTTGCAGGAACAGGTACATCACCAGGAAGACGAGGATGATGGCTTCAAACAGCGTTTTCACCACCTCGTTAATCGAGATTTTTACAAATGGTGTAGTGTCATAGGGGTAAACCACTTGCAAACCTTGCGGGAAGAAAGGTTGTAACTCAGCCAGCTTTGCTTTGACGCCTGCGGCAGTATCCAGCGCGTTTGCACCGGTCGCCAGCTTAATGCCCAGACCTGTTGCGGGCTGACCATTAATTTTCGTCACCATGTTATAGTTTTCGCCGCCGAGTTCGATGCGGGCTACATCTCTGAGGTGAACCATTGAGCCATCCTGGCCCACCTTCAGCGTTATGCGGCCAAACTCTTCCGGCGTTTTCAGGCGTGTCTGAGCAATAATGGAGGCATTAAGTTGTTGACCCTGGACGGATGGCGCGCCTCCCAGTTGTCCTGCGGCAATCTGATTATTTTGCGTTCTCAGTTGATTGATAACGTCCAGCGGAGTCAACTGATATTTGTTCATTGCATTGCTGTCGAGCCAGATGCGCATTGCGTACTGTGCACCAAACATCTGGACATCGCCGACACCGGCTGTTCGGCTTATTGCGTCTTTAACGTTAGACGCCACATAGTCGGAAATATCATCCTGCGTCAGATTGTTATTATCGGAGACAAAACCCGCCACCATCAGGAAACCGCTGCTGGATTTCTCGACGCTGATTCCCTGCTGCTGTACTTCCTGAGGCAGTAAGGGCATCGCTAACTGTAATTTGTTTTGCACCTGGACCTGTGCGATATCCGGGTCAGTACCCGACTCGAAAGTCAGAGTAATGGTGACGCTCCCGGAGGAATCGCTGGTGGAGGACATATACATCAGGTTATCGATACCGTTCATATTCTGTTCGATAACCTGCGTAACCGTGTCTTGTACTGTCTGCGCATCCGCACCTGGGTAGGTGGCAGAAATAGCGACCGCAGGAGGTGCAATGGTCGGATACTGTGCAACGGGCAGTTGCATGATTGCCAGAGCCCCTGCCATCATCAGAATGATGGCCAGAACCCAGGCAAAAATAGGGCGATTGATAAAAAAGTTAGCCATGTCCGGTTACCTTATTGCGCAGTTTTTGCGGCTGGAGTTTCGGTATCGGTGGTTGCTTTAACCTTTACGCCGGGACGCGCTTTCTGCAATCCGCTGACGATAACCTTATCGCCAGGCTGTAAGCCCTCGCTGATTAACCACTTATCACCTATCGCCTGTGTAGCAACGACGGTGCGAGCCTCGACCTGACTCTTGTCATTGACAACCATCACCGTTGCATCGCCGCGTGGCGTACGCGTTACCCCTTGTTGGGGAACGAGAATGGCATTCGGCTGGACGCCTTCATCAATACGAGCACGCACAAACATGCCCGGCAGCAGCGTGTGCTGTGGGTTAGGGAATACGGCCCTGAGGGTGATGGATCCGGTACTTTCATCAACGGTGACATCAGAGAACTGCAACGCACCTTTCAGCGGGTACGACTGACCATTTTCCATCACCAGTTCGACGGTACTGCTGGCGCTGTCTTTATGCAGGCTCCCTTGCTCAACGGACTGTTTGAGGCGCATAAAGTCATTACTGGACTGTGTTACGTCGACGTAAATAGGATCAAGTTGTTGCACGGTAGCAAGCTCAGTTGCCTGGCCATTCGTGACTAATGCGCCTTCGGTGACGTTAGATTTACCGATACGTCCGCTAATGGGCGATGTCACTTTGGTGTAGGCCAGGTTGATACGAGCGCTTTCGACCGCCGCTTTTGCCGCGATAACGGAGGCATTGGCCTGGCGAGCATCAGCAATGGCCTGATCGTACTCTTGCTGGCTGATGTACTTAGTGCCAACCAGCGGGACATAACGTTTTACCGTTAAATGTGCGATAGCTGCTGCCGCTTCACTCTTTGCCAGTTCGCCTTTGGCGCTGTCGTAGTCGGCCTGGTAAGTCGCGGGATCGATCTGATAAAGCGACTGACCGGCTTCAACATCGCTTCCCTCGGTGAAATTCCGTTTAAGTACAATCCCGCTGACCTGAGGACGGACTTCAGCAATACGAAATGCTGTTGTGCGCCCTGGTAATTCGGTCGTCACGGCTAAAGGCGCCTTTTCGACGACATGGACAGTCACCTGCGGCTCTGCGGGGTGAGCTTGTGTTTCTCCCTGATCGTTACAACCGGCGAGTAATACAGCGGACATGATGATGAATGAGGGCAGGAGTGAAAACCTGGCATTTTTCGTCATTTCTATTCCTTAAAAAACCGAACGCTCGTTATTAACCGGGTAACGCAGAGGCGATAACGCGCACAAGTGAAAATAATGGTTGGCTATCCTACAAATTATTAGCTTGCGATGTAAGCAATACTTATTTATGGGCGCGATACACGGCACGTAAAAACAAAAAAGGATTAATCTTCGGTTGTTTCATTATGGTTTTAATAGTAATGCTATGATGCGCATAAACACATATTGAAATAAGTATTTGGTTGGTGAATATATTGGTGGTTGTTATTTGTTTTGTTTATTCGTGTGCAATGTCCATAATTAACTGTTTTAGAACTCGTCTAAATAAACGCTAAGTGATACATTTGTTCCGTTTAGCAAATATTACATAAGAAAGTTAATCATTCTCTACCTTACCTCAGACAGTCGAAACCATGGCCAGAAAAACGAAAGCTGATGCCCTCAAAACACGACAGCACCTGATAGAAACAGCGATTATGCAGTTTGCCGTGCGTGGTGTTAGCAATACGACGTTAAACGACATTGCGGATGCCGCCAGCGTGACGCGGGGGGCGCTCTATTGGCATTTTGAAAATAAGACGCAATTGTTCAATGCGCTATGGTTACAACAACCTTCATTACGCGATCTTATTCAGGATAAGCTTATTGGTCGTTGGGGTGATAATCCTTTACAGCGACTGCGTGAAAAGTTTGTGGTGGGATTGCAATATATTGCACAGAATCCTCGCCAGCAGGCATTAATGCAAATTTTATATCATAAATGTGAATTTCATAACGATATGATATCAGAACAGACCATTCGCGATAAAATAGGTCTCAGTCATCAAAGTATTCGTGATTCACTGCAAAAGTGCGTGGATGAAAATCTGATTGCCACCAGTCTGGATTTAGATGTCATCATCATTATTCTGCACGGTAGCTTTAGCGGAATAATAAAAAACTGGTTAATGAATCCAGTGAGTTATGATTTGTATGGGCAAGCGCCAGTATTAGTTGATAACGTATTAAAAATGTTAAGCCCAGACGGCTGTGTAATGCAATTAATGCAGAGTGAAAATCAGCCAGGATAGTTTTAGCCGCCAGGGCCTGACGGCTGTCGATGTATTTTTCGTCGTGCTATTCGAGGTCGACGCAGTTGACCAGCTTGAGGGGGTTCACTGAATTCATATTCCGGCACTTATCGTGCTCCGTTGTCACCAGCTCTATCCACTGAATGAGCAGCGCATCAAAGAGAAAAACGAAGACCGCAAAAACAACCAGCCACCAATACTTGCGAATCATTACCAAACCCTGTGTATTCATGCCCAAGCGTGCAGGGAATATACACGAAATCTGCAAGCTGAAAAGCAGACTTACAATGCCTTTACTTTGCTGAAAGATCGCCGCTCTTTGCTGTTAATCGACTCTTTTTAGACAGATTTTTTGTCTTCCGCTTTTTCACCTTTGCAAGTTCATTCTCTGAAAAATGCGAACCAATGCTCATTCTTCTGAGCCCCATTTTTACGTACTCGGCATTGATTTCAATCCCGACAAACTTGCGACCTAATTCCACGGCAGTGGCACCGGTCGTGAAGCTACCGGCAAACGGATCCAGCACGCTGTCATCTGGACTGGAGGAAGCCAGAATGATGCGTTCAAGGAGGGCTTTGGGTTTTTGAGTGGGGTGATTTTCGTATTCGTCCATCAGATAACGAACGCGTGGAAACTTCCAGACATTGCCTGGTACTTTTTTCTGGTTGTAAGGTTGGGGCGGGTTCTTTCTGTAGTCTATCAGTGCACGTTTAGCGCCCGTTTTGGCTTCAACCAAAATATCATCACGATTAAACGTGTAGTTTTTCTGATCTTTTACCATCATCAGAAGCGGTTCATACATCGAACCAAAGTAATTTTTGGCCTGCACCCCGGAGCTATCGTATGACCACACGATACGGCTCTTGATGGTAAAGAGCTGGCGGCATTTGAGATCGATGTACGGCATGTTCTCCGTACTGTTCATGATGTACATGGTGCCGTGTGATTTGAGAATGCGATGGCACTCGTCAATGCACTCAAACAGCCATGCCAAAAAGGCCTCTTCGTCCCAGGATTCCACCATCCCGTCAAAGTCTTTACCGATGTTATAAGGTGGGTCGGCGAAAATGAGATCGACGCTTTCAGACGGCAGCTTTTTCAGTTCGGTCAGTGCATCACCCAGGATTATCTTTTTAGATTCATCGCCAAAATAGACAGGTTCACATCTTGCGTTCATCGCCAAAGCCTCCCGTGTGACGTTAATAAAAAAGGCGCTTCCCCATGCCGAGTAGCGCCTTTTAAAACAAACATTTCGCTGATTAGTATCAGTTCATGCCGTATTTTTTCAGTTTTTTACGCAGCGTACCACGGTTGATGCCCATCATCAGGGCAGCACGGGTCTGGTTACCGCGGGTGTATTGCATCACCATGTCCAACAGGGGCTGTTCTACTTCAGCCAGTACCAGCTCATAGAGATCGTTAACATCCTGACCATTCAATTGAGCAAAATAGTTCTTCAGTGCCTGTTTAACCGAGTCACGCAGGGGCTTTTGAGTTACCTGATCCTGAGAGTTAACGGTAGAAACGGTCAGTACGTCAGAATTTACGCGTTGTTCGAACATAGTTCTGTCAGCTCTTTATTTCTGTTTACGCAAAATTTTCGAAGTATGCCTCCAACGCCGCCAGCTGTTCGCTGGAATCTTCAATGGCGTTGAATGTGCGCCGAAACTGGTCATCCGGAGCGTGTTCCTGGAGATACCAGGATACGTGTTTACGCGCAATTCGGTACCCTTTTGCCTGACCATAAAAGTCGTGCAGTTCCCGAACGTGCGCACAAAGCAAGCGCTTCACCTCTGCCAGAGGCAGCGGGGGCAGCAGCTCCCCAGTGTCCAGATAATGCTGGATTTCCCGAAAGATCCAGGGTCTTCCCTGAGCTGCACGTCCTATCATCAGGGCATCCGCCCCCGTATAGTCGAGTACAGCTCTGGCTTTATGCGGGTCAGTAATGTCGCCATTCGCGATAATCGGAATGGAAACTTTCTGCTTAACTGCCCGAATACTGTCGTACTCAGCATCTCCATTGAACAAACAGGCGCGGGTGCGTCCATGAATGGTCAGAGCCTGAATGCCACAGTCTTCAGCCAGTTGGGCAATCTCTACGCAGTTACGGTGTTCCGGAGCCCAGCCGGTGCGAATCTTGAGTGTGACAGGAACGTCCACTGCATTGACGACCTCGGTTAGTATTGATTTCACTAGATCCGGGTACTGCAAGAGGGCTGAACCTGCGAGCTTGCGATTCACTTTTTTAGCCGGACACCCCATATTGATATCAATAATCTGGGCGCCGCTTTCCACGTTAATACGTGCGGCATCGGCCATCTCAACAGGGTCGCTACCGGCAATTTGCACCGTGCGAATTCCTGGCTCATCAACGTGCACCATCCGTAAACGAGACTTGTCACTTTCCCAAACCTGCGGGTTAGAAGACATCATCTCGGATACCGTCAATCCTGCTCCCATCTCATAGCACAGCGTCCTGAATGGTCTGTCAGTGATGCCAGCCATAGGTGCTGCGATCAGGCGATTTCTGAGCTGGTATTGTCCGATGCGCATGAGTTAAGAAATGACCATACTGTGACTGCAAGGCGGCGTATATTACGCATTTTTCGCACGAGATGAAAGGCCAAACTTTGACCAATCCACTGAGGTGGATCAATGAATTGCTGGTTAAGTACACAGTTTCAAATTAAAATCTTTAATAATCAGTTTGATACGTGGTTGCGCTAATTTTTCATCCGTTTATAAATTCCGAAAACTTCTCTTTTTTTATTACGGCCAGCCTCAGGTTATCAGGATAAAAAGCTGTTTTTGTGAGCAAATAGTGGCTTTGTAATGCGATCTCGCTCTCATTTCCGCAAATCCTTTTGCGAAAAAAAGAGCGATTATTGCGTTACCAACGGTAACGAGAAGGGATTATTTTTTCTGACCGGTAATGCGGCACCACTCTTCTTTCTCGATAACCGGATCGAGTGTAAAGAGTTCGGCATAGGCCTCACAGACGCTTTCCGCCTGGCTGGCAAGAATGCCAGAAAGCCCCAGTAAACCGCCCTCAACGGGCAGTACGCTGATTAACGGTGCCAGTTCACGTAATGGGCCTGCGAGGATGTTTGCGACCACCACGTCGGCTTTCATCGCCTCTGGCTGGTCTTTCGGCAGATAAAGCTCCAGACGCTCAGAAACGCCATTACGCTGGGCGTTATCACGGCTGGCCTGAATTGCTTGCGGATCGATGTCTACGCCGATGGCTTTTGCCGCACCCAGCTTCAGTGCCGCAATGGCAAGAATGCCGGAGCCGCAGCCGAAGTCGATAACCGTTTTGCCGTTAAGATCGAGACCGTCCAGCCATTGCAGGCATAGGGAGGTGGTGGGGTGAGTGCCGGTACCAAACGCCAGACCCGGGTCCAGCATCACGTTGACGGCATTCTCATCCGGGACATCGCGCCAGCTTGGGCAAATCCACAAACGTTCACCAAAGCGCATCGGGTGGAAGTTATCCATCCATTCGCGTTCCCAGTCTTTGTCTTCGAGCTGTTCGATTTTATGCGCGAAGCCTGCACCCAGCAGCGGATGCTGCTCCAGGATGGCAACCACTTCTTTCATGTCGGTTTCTGCATCGAACAAGCCGATAACGTCGGTATCTCCCCACAGGCGAGTCTCGCCCGGCAGAGGCTCAAATACCGGCGTATCATGCGTGTCCTGGAAAGTAATGGAAACGGAGCCCGCTTCCATCAGCGCATCGCTCAACTCTTCAGCGTTGGCACCGGTCGTGTTCAGTTTCAGTTGGATCCATGGCATGGCAAAACTCTTTTATTTATCAGTAGTCAATATGGCGGCTTGCGGGACGGCAGAACCGAAACGGTTGCCGATCAGGAAAGCCAGCAAGCTTATCAGTAACGAGGGCACAATCGGGTGGAAACCCAGGTACTGAATGTTAAATGTAGCGAGTACGGCATAAAGAACGCCGCCGATAATCATCGCGCTCAAAGCGCCCGCCGCGTTTGCCCGCTCCCAGTACAGGCCCAGTACCAGCGGCCACAGGAAGACGGCTTCCAGCCCGCCAAACGCCAGCAGATTAAGCCAGATAATCATTTCTGGTGGTTTCCAGGCCGCCAGTAGCAGTAACGCGCCGAGCAACAGGGTAATCACTGCCGACATGCGCTTCAGCCGGGTTTCGTTTTTCAGCTGTTCCGGACGCAGGTTCAGGTACAGATCCTTAATGATCGTAGCGGAACTTTGCAGCAATTGGGCATTGATCGTCGACATGATCGCGGCCATGGGGGCCGCGAGGAAGATCCCAGCAGCTACCGGCGGCAACACTTTGACCATCAGCGTAGGGATAACCAGATCCGGCACTGTCAGATCAGGGATCACCGCACGCCCCAACGCACCCGCCAGATGCATACCAAACATCAGGATCGCCACTACGATGGTGCCAATGATAATGCCGCGGTGTACAGCTTTGCTGTCTTTATAAGAGATGCAGCGTACTGCTGTATGCGGCAGCCCAATTACGCCAAAGCACACCAGTACCCAGAATGAGGTCATGAACGTGGGTGACAGAATGTCATCCGCGCCTTGCGGCGAGACCAGTTTAGGGTCGATAGTTTGCAGGGTTACCACCGCATTGCTGAGGCCACCGGCAGCATGAACGACGCCGACCAGCAGAACAATAGTACCAATCAGCATCACCAAACCCTGCATGGTGTCGTTCAGTACGCTGGCGCGAAAACCGCCGAACGCCGTATACAATGCGATACTGACGCCAAAAATAAGCAGACCGGTTTCGTAAGGTATACCCGCAGCGGTTTCAAGCAAACGTGCGCCGCCAATAAACTGTACGGTCATTGCACCGACAAACGCGACCAGCAGGCTAAGGCTTGCCAGCCACACAAGCAGGCGACTCTGGTAGCGGGCAAACAGCATATCGTTGAGGGTAACGGCATTATAACGGCGCGCCAGAATCGCGAATTTCTTACCAAGAATCCCCAAAGAAAGCCAAACGGCGGGCAACTGGATCATCGCCAGCAGCACCCATCCCAGCCCGTATTTGTAAGCGGCGCCAGGACCGCCAATAAACGAACTGGCGCTAATGTAGGTTGCCGTTAGCGTCATGGCTAATACGACCCCGCCCATCGAGCGGCTGCCGAGGAAATATTCATTCAGGAAAGTGCCGGTCGATCTCTTACGCATGGCGTAAACGGAAAGACCGAAGACCACCAACAGATAGGCGACCAGCGGCAAAATAACTTCAAGCTGCATCGTCATCCTCCAACGGAATGTCGCGATAGATAAACTTCACCATCGCCCAGCACAGCACGATGAAAACCAGCGGCGTTAGCAGGCAGGCCATTTCGAACCAGTGTGGTAAGCCGGTAAAACCGAGCGTGGAATCTGGTAAGTAAGCGGCCACTAACCATGTAGCAAGATATAAAAGGGTCAGCCACAGCGCCCAGCGCGCCTCTTTATGGGCCTGAACAAAACGAGCGTCCATTTTTTGTCCCTTGTGGATAAAGAAAGCGGGGATTGTACCTTATGGCACGTGCGGGAGGGGAGAAAAACAAAAGGCCGGAATTTCCGGCCTTTTCAGTTAACGCACGCTTACTTTTCCTGAAGTCCGAGTTTTTTCTCCAGATAGTGGATATTGGTTCCACCGTGCTGGAAATGCTCGTCATTCATGATGCGGATCTGTAGCTCAACGTTGGTTTTGATACCGTCGATGATCAGTTCCTGCAATGCGTTTTTCATACGGGCGATTGCTACGTCGCGGTTTTCGCCATAGCAGATCAGCTTACCGATCATTGAGTCATAGTACGGAGGTACGGTGTAGCCTGCGTAAATATGAGACTCCCAGCGCACACCAAAGCCACCCGGCGCGTGGAAACGCGTGATTTTACCCGGGCTTGGCAGGAAGGTGTTCGGGTCTTCGGCGTTGATACGGCATTCTACCGCATGGCCTTTAACCACAACTTCATCCTGCTTGATGGACAGCGGTTGTCCCGCAGCGATGCGCAGCTGCTCTTTGATCAGGTCAACGCCGGTGATCATTTCGGTTACCGGGTGTTCAACCTGAATACGGGTGTTCATTTCAATGAAGTAGAACTCGCCGTTTTCGAACAGGAACTCGAAAGTACCTGCCCCGCGATAGCCGATATCAACGCACGCTTTGGCGCAACGCTCGCCGATGTAGCGACGCAGTTCCGGAGTAATGCCCGGTGCTGGTGCTTCTTCGACGACTTTCTGGTGACGACGCTGCATGGAGCAGTCACGTTCTGCCAGATAAATCGCGTTACCCTGACCGTCCGCCAGCACCTGAATTTCGATGTGGCGTGGGTTTTCCAGGTACTTCTCCATGTAAACCATGTCGTTGTTGAAAGCCGCTTTCGCTTCCGCTTTGGTCATGGAGATGGATTGCGCCAGTTCGGCATCGCTGCGCACGACGCGCATACCGCGACCGCCGCCGCCGCCGGAGGCTTTGATAATAACTGGATAACCGATGCGTTTAGCATGAGCGCGGTTAGCGTCCATGTCGTCGCCCAGAGGGCCGTCAGAGCCTGGGACTGTCGGTACGCCAGCTTTTTTCATCGCGGTAATTGCGGACACTTTATCGCCCATCAGGCGGATGGTGTCGGCTTTCGGGCCGATGAAGATAAAGCCGGAACGTTCTACCTGTTCAGCAAAGTTGGCATTCTCAGAGAGGAAGCCATAGCCCGGGTGAATTGCCACTGCGCCGGTGATTTCAGCAGCGCTAATGATAGCCGGGATGTTCAGATAGCTTTTTACGGACGGAGCCGGGCCAATACAGACCGTCTCATCCGCCAGCAATACGTGTTTTAAATCGCGATCCGCGCTTGAATGCACAGCGACAGTCTTGATGCCCAGCTCTTTACAGGCACGCAGAATACGCAGGGCGATCTCACCGCGGTTGGCGATAACAATTTTATCCAACATGTTCGCCTCGTTATTCGATGACGACCAGCGGCTCGTCAAATTCTACCGGTTGACCGCTTTCTACCAGAATCGCTTTCACTACGCCGGATTTGTCGGCTTCGATCTGGTTCATCATTTTCATGGCTTCAACGATGCACAGGGTATCGCCCGCATTCACTTTCTGGCCGATTTCGATGAACGCTTTCGCATCTGGGCTCGGGGTGCGGTAGAACGTACCAACCATTGGGGAGCGTACGATGTGACCACTGATTTCCGCTGCTGCCGGAGCTTCCATACTTGGAGAGGCAGTTTGTGCGACAGCGTTAGACAGAGCTGGCTGCTGCATCACTGGTGCAGCATAAGCCTGTTGCATCATTGGAAAACTTGCAGCTGGCGCCGCACGGCTGATGCGTACAGACTCTTCGCCTTCAGAAATTTCCAGTTCGGAGATGCCTGATTCTTCAACCAGCTCGATCAGTTTTTTAATCTTACGAATATCCATGAGTGGGTTCCGTACTCTTTGTTTAGTGAGATTGTGACAAGCGTTTTACCGCCGTCTGTATAGCATTTTTATAACAGTGAGTGACAAGATGCCACGCATCTCAGGCATTGCACTGGGTGCGGTTGCCATTAAGTGAGATTGCCAGACTTGTTAGTCATTGTGCGGCTATCTTCTGCCATTTTCGGGTAAAAGACAAAATATACCTTCAACATGCGAATGTCACCCTTTCAGCGCTCTAAAAACGCTACCGGGGATAGCAAAGTCGCACATTATAACTATTTCGTAGCAATTGGCAGCTAAATACTGGTCTTATCAGGGAAGATAATCAACCGTTAACATGTAAAGAAAATCGGATCGTCCACATTTTGTAACGCACTGCACATAACGTGAAACTACCGCCACCACTGGCGAAACTTCTTGTAACGGCAGGCTAACAACACCACAGCGAGTGCTGCATAAATAATCGGTTGAGGGGAGATAATTTTTACCGACCACAGATAATGTATGGGTGCCAGGATCGCCACAAGATAGACGAAGTTGTGCAAATACTGCCAATTTTTGCCCAGTTTTCGCTGAGCCGACTGGGTGGAGGTTAACGTGAGGGCGAATAATATGCCCCAACTGGCAATGCCCAGCATCAAATAAGGTCGCGTGATTAATTCCCGTCCTAACAGCGCCAGATTATGAATGCCCAGTTCCAGGAGTGCGTAGCTGGTTAAATGCAACGTTGCCCAGGCGAAACACCATAGCCCTAACAGGCGCCGTGTGCGTATCAATAATGGCTGTTTAGCGTAGCGCGCGAGGGGAGAGACCAGCAAGGTCGCCAGCAAGAATTTCAGAGCTGTCCTACCGGTAAAGTGCTGGATATCTTTGACCGGGTCTGCGCTCAGACCACCGTGATTCACCGCCCAAAATAGCCAGACAAACGGTAAAAAGCCGGCAAGGTGCAGGCAAACTTTCAGCCCGGTAATGTGCTTTGCAGTCAGGCGCACTCAAAAATTCTCCTGCAGGTTAAGACCACGGTACAGCGAAGCGACCTCGTCGGCGTAACCGTTAAACAGCAGCGTGGGTTGGCGCTGAACGTCCAGAATACCGCCTGCGCCAATAAAACGCTCAGTGGCCTGGGACCAGCGCGGGTGATCGACATGCGGATTCACGTTGGCATAAAATCCATATTCATTGGGGGCGGCCAGATTCCAGGTTGTCGGGGGGCGTTCGCGGGTTAGTTTAATACTCACGATCGACTTAATGCCTTTAAATCCGTATTTCCACGGCACAATTAAGCGAATGGGCGCGCCATTTTGTGGGGGAAGAGCTTTTCCATAAACCCCCACGGTAAGCAGAGTGAGTGGATGCATAGCTTCATCCAGACGCAGTCCTTCAACATAGGGATACTTCAGCCCGCCGCCAATAAAGCGATCTTTTTGTCCTGGCATCTCATCCGGCGCGTAGATCGTTTCGAAGGCGACATATTTTGCGTTGCTGGTGGGTTCAACCTGCGCCAGCAGTTTATGTAACGGAAAACCAATCCACGGCACGACCATTGACCAGGCTTCCACACAGCGCATCCGGTAAATCCGTTCTTCCAGTGGGAAACGGGCGGTCAGCGCATCGTGATCGAGGGTGAGTGGTTTTGCCACCTCACCACTGATTTTTAACGTCCACGGATCGGTTTTCAGACTGCCAGCATTGGCTGCCGGATCCGCTTTATCGAGACCGAACTCATAGAAGTTGTTGTAGCCAGAAACTTTATCCGCCGGCGTTAAAGGAAGCGAATTTTGCCAGGCGGCGGGTTTACTGAAATCAAGCGGCTTACCCGCGGGCGCGGGCGGGCGGTCATTCCCCTTAAACCAGCTAAGAAGGTCAGCCTGCGCAGAGAGGGGGAAAGACAACGCGGCGGCGCTGATTCCTAATGCTTTCAGTACCTGGCGGCGTTGCATAAAAAAAGCCGACTCGTCAGTGACGTCGGCTTCTGTAAATGGACGTAATTTCTTCATAACAGACTCCCGGCTTACGCGTCATAACTGACAGGGGACGCGTAGTTAATATGGCAGGGAGTCTGTAGATATGCCGCGAAATTTCGTTAATTAAGTGTAAATTTCTGCGCCAGAGCTTGTTACTTCACCTTCACCAGCGTACGACCTTGCACCTGGTTATTGATGATGGCATCGGCAAACTTCGGCGCATCCGCCAGCGTAATCTCCGTGGCGGCCTGAGCATAGAAAGAGTCCGGTAGATCCTTAACCAGACGCGCCCAGGCTTCTGCCCGGCGTGCCGGCGGGGTCATCACCGAGTCCACCCCTTGCAAACGAACGTTACGCAGAATGAATGGCATCACCGTCGTCGGCAGAGCGAAACCGCCAGCCAGGCCGCAGGCGGCAACGCAGCCACCGTAGTTCATCTGTGCCAGGACTTTTGCCAGAACTTTGTCGCCAACGGTATCAACCGCACCAGCCCACAGCTGTTTTTCCAACGGGCGAGATTCAGCAAATTCATCGCGGCTAAGGATACGGTTAGCGCCCAGGCTCTTCAGGTAGTCGTGAGTGCTTTCGCGACCCGAAACCGCCGCAACCTGATAACCCAGCTTATGCAGTAGCGCCACGGCCGCGCTGCCCACGCCGCCGCTGGCGCCGGTGACGACAATCTCACCGTCTTGCGGGCGAATACCTGCATCTTCAAGCGCCATGACGCACAGCATGGCGGTAAAGCCAGCGGTACCGATGACCATGGCTTTACGTCCGTCCAGCCCTTGTGGCAGCGCAACCAGCCAGTCGCCTTTCACGCGTGCGCGTTCGGCCAGTCCACCCCAATGATTTTCACCCACGCCCCAGCCGGTCAGTAAAACTTCCTGACCTGCATGAAAACGGGGATCTTCGCTTGCGCGCACGGTACCGGCGAAATCGATACCAGGAATCATCGGAAAATTACGAATGATTTTACCCTTGCCGGTGATAGCCAGGGCGTCTTTATAGTTCAGGCTTGACCAGTGGACATCCACCGTCACATCGCCTTCCGGTAGCTGATTTTCGTCGAGGGGTTGAACGGATGCGAGGGTTTTTCCGTCCTGCTGTTCTAAGATCAAAGCCTGCATAACCTGTCCTCAATTCGTATAGTGGATTGGAAAATTATTAATGAAGACTATACTCGCTAATCAAAACATGATGCCGATTCCGCGCAATAAATTGCCAGATATACCTAATTTGGTAGTATGCCCACACTGTTTGTATAAATGGACGGATTTTGCGTTCAGTTTTGCATTTTCGCGCCGCTTTATCACTTTCATGCCTGTTTCATAACTGTCGGAGTTAACACAAGGATGCGATTAACGACGAAATTTTCAGCTTTTGTGACGCTGCTTACAGGGTTAACGATCTTCGTAACTCTGATCGGCTGCTCGCTGAGTTTCTATAACGCGATTCAATATAAGTTCACCACCCGTGTTCAGGCGGTGGCGACGGCGATTGATACGCACCTTGTCTCCCGCGATGTCGTTGCGCTAACCCCGCAAATCGATGAACTGATGGTTTCGGTTGATATCGTGCGCGTCGAACTGCTACAGGGCGAACACGTGGTGTATGACCACTCCCGAACCAGCAGCTACCGCCCGGCGGGGACGAACAATCTGTATCGTGATGTCACCGTCCCGTTGGTCAAACACCCGGGCATGTCGCTGCGTCTGGTTTATCAGGATCCCATGGGCAACTATTTCCATTCGCTGATGACTACCGCGCCGCTCACGTTGGCGATTGCTTTCATTATACTGATGCTCTTTTTGTCTGTGCGCTGGCTTCAGCGTCAGCTTTCAGGTCAAGAGTTGCTGGAGATTCGTTCAACGCGCATTCTTAACGGCGAACGTGGACCGAACGTGCGGGGGACTGTTTATGAATGGCCTGCGCGTACCAGTAGCGCGCTCGATATGCTGCTGACCGAAATTCAAAGTGCCCGCGAGCAACGTAGCCGACTGGATACGCTGATTCGTTCCTATGTGGCGCAGGATACAAAAACCGGGCTAAGCAACCGCCTGTTCTTTGATAACCAACTGGCAACGCTGCTGGAAGATCAGGAAAAAGTGGGATCGCATGGCGTCGTGATGATGGTACGCCTGCCGGACTTTACGCTGCTGCGCGATAGCTGGGGAATTACCCTTGCGGAAGAACAAATTTCAACGTTAATCAATTTGTTGTCGACTTTTATGACGCGCTATCCGGGCGCGTTGCTGGCGCGCTACCACCGTAGCGATTTTGCCATCCTGTTGCCACACCGCACGCTGAAAGAGGCGGAAAGTATTGCCGGGCAATTATTAAAAGCGGTAGATGCGCTTCCGGCTAATAAAATGATCGACCGTGCCGATATGGTTCATATTGGCATTTGTGTTTGCCGCAGCGGTCAGTCGACGGAACAAGTGATGGATCACGCCGAAGCCGCCACGCGGAACTCGGTATTGCAGGGTGGGAACAGTTGGTCGGTCTATGATGACTCACTACCGGAAAAAGGTCGGGGTAACGTACGCTGGCGAACGCTGATCGAACAGATGCTCAGCCGGGGTGGACCAAGAATTTATCAAAAGCCTGCGGTAACCCGTGAAGGACGGGTGCACCACCGGGAGCTGATGTGCCGTATTTTTGATGGCAGCGAAGAGGTTATTTCGGCGGAATATATGCCGATGGTCCTGCAGTTTGGCCTGGCAGAAGAATATGACCGTCTGCAAATCAGCCGTCTGATCTTACTGTTGGGCTATTGGCCGCAGGAAAACCTGGCGATGCAGACAACGGTTGAATCGCTAATTCGCCCACGTTTTCAGCGCTGGCTACGTGATACGCTGATGCAGTGCGAAAAATCATTACGCAAACGCATAATTATTGAACTTGCAGAGGCAGATGTCTGTCAACACATCAGCCGGTTACAGCCCGTCATCAGATTGATGAATGCGCTGGGTGTGCGAATTGCCGTTACGCAGGCGGGTTTAACGCTGGTGAGCACCAGTTGGATCAAAGAGCTTAACGTTGAGTTATTGAAGCTGCATCCAAGCCTGGTGAGGAATATTGATAAGCGAACCGAAAACCAGCTCCTGGTGCAAAGCCTGGTGGAGGCTTGTTCTGGAACACCAACGCAGGTTTACGCCACGGGCGTTCGTTCGCGTAGCGAGTGGCATACGCTGATGGAACGCGGAGTTGCGGGTGGGCAAGGGGATTTTTTTGCCGCATCACAGCCACTTGACACTAACGTGAAAAAATATTCGCAAAGATACTCGGTTTAACCTGCCGTTTAATTCGTTTTCACGTAGAATAACGCGCGCTGTGCCTTCTGGGGGTGTGCTTGTCTGCTCGCCAGGTTGTAACAGCAAACATGCAGGTGAATGACCTTTGACAGGTTGCAAACAAAAGCGAGGAGTGCTGCTGATTTATTCAGCCCTGATGGACTCAGGCCGATTTTGTAACAAAGGAAACGAACTGCACTAATTTTCACCGTAGCAGATGATTTTTGCGCCTTGTCGCTGCTGCGTGTGGTTGGTAAAGTAAGCGGATTTTGTTTTCCGCCCCAGCTTTCAGGATTATCCCTTAGTATGTTGAAAAAATTTCGTGGCATGTTTTCCAATGACCTGTCCATTGACCTGGGTACCGCGAATACCCTTATTTATGTAAAAGGACAAGGCATCGTATTGAATGAGCCTTCTGTTGTGGCCATTCGTCAGGATCGTGCCGGCTCGCCAAAAAGCGTAGCCGCAGTGGGCCATGACGCGAAGCAGATGCTGGGTCGTACACCGGGCAATATCGCCGCCATTCGCCCAATGAAAGACGGCGTTATCGCTGACTTCTTCGTGACTGAAAAAATGCTCCAGCACTTTATCAAACAAGTGCACAGCAATAGCTTCATGCGCCCAAGCCCGCGCGTACTGGTATGTGTACCGGTTGGAGCAACTCAGGTTGAACGCCGCGCGATCCGTGAATCCGCCCAGGGCGCAGGTGCCCGTGAAGTATTCCTGATCGAAGAGCCGATGGCGGCTGCGATCGGGGCGGGTCTGCCAGTTTCTGAAGCAACCGGTTCTATGGTTGTGGATATCGGTGGTGGTACAACTGAAGTTGCCGTTATCTCCCTGAACGGCGTGGTTTACTCCTCTTCTGTACGTATTGGCGGTGACCGCTTCGACGAAGCCATCATTAATTATGTTCGTCGTAACTACGGTTCTCTGATCGGTGAAGCCACCGCAGAACGTATTAAACACGAAATCGGTTCCGCTTATCCGGGCGACGAAGTGCGCGAGATCGAAGTTCGCGGCCGTAACCTGGCAGAAGGTGTTCCACGCGGCTTTACCCTGAACTCCAACGAGATTCTGGAAGCCCTGCAGGAACCGCTGACCGGTATCGTGAGCGCGGTGATGGTTGCACTGGAACAGTGTCCGCCAGAACTGGCGTCTGACATCTCCGAGCGCGGCATGGTACTGACCGGTGGCGGTGCTCTGCTGCGTAACCTTGACCGTCTGTTAATGGAAGAAACCGGTATTCCAGTTGTTGTTGCTGAAGATCCGCTGACCTGCGTGGCGCGCGGTGGCGGCAAGGCGCTGGAAATGATCGATATGCACGGCGGCGACCTGTTCAGCGAAGAGTAATCGGATGCAGGTAGGGTAGCCCGCGGGTTGCCCTTCCGCTCTGATACGAGAATACGCATAGACTATGAAGCCAATTTTTAGCCGTGGCCCGTCGCTACAGATTCGCCTTATTCTGGCGGTGCTGGTGGCGCTCGGCGTTATTATTGCCGACAGCCGCCTGGGTACGTTTAGTCAAATCCGAACGTACATGGATACCGCCGTCAGTCCTTTCTACTTTATCTCAAATGGTCCTCGTGAATTACTCGACGGCGTTTCGCAAACGCTGGCTTCGCGTGACCAACTCGAACTTGAAAATCGGGCGTTGCGTCAGGAACTGCTGCTGAAAAACAGCGAGCTGCTGATGCTGGGGCAATATAAACAGGAGAACGCGCGTTTGCGTGAGCTGCTGGGATCGCCGCTGCGTCAGGACGAACAAAAGATGGTGACGCAGGTCATCTCAACGGTTAATGACCCTTACAGCGATCAGGTGGTGATCGACAAAGGGAGCGTTAACGGGGTCTACGAAGGTCAGCCGGTTATTAGCGACAAAGGCGTTGTGGGTCAGGTCGTAGCGGTGGCTAAACTGACCAGCCGCGTGCTGCTGATTTGCGATGCGACGCATGCTCTGCCCATTCAGGTACTGCGTAACGATATCCGCGTGATCGCTGCCGGTAACGGCTGCACCGACGATCTTCAGCTCGAACACCTGCCGGCCAACACCGACATTCGCGTTGGCGATGTGCTGGTTACCTCGGGTCTGGGGGGACGTTTCCCTGAAGGCTATCCGGTTGGTGTTGTTTCTTCCGTTAAGCTGGACACTCAGCGCGCTTATACCGTGATTCAGGCACGCCCGACCGCGGGTCTGCAGCGTCTGCGTTATCTGCTGCTGTTGTGGGGCGCCGATCGTAACGGCGCAAATCCGATGACGCCAGAGGAAGTGCACCGCGTTGCCAATGAACGTCTGATGCAAATGATGCCGCAAGTTCTGCCTGCACCAGATGCCATGGGGCCGCCTGCGCCAGTGCCAGCTCCCGCAACAGGCGTGACTCCAGCGCCTGCGGACACCACGCCGCCACAACCTGCTCCGCGTAAGCCGGGAGGACAGTAAGTGGCAAGCTATCGTAGCCAGGGACGTTGGGTGATTTGGCTCTCGTTCCTTATTGCACTGTTGCTGCAAATCATGCCCTGGCCGGACGATATTCTGGTTTTCCGGCCAAACTGGGTACTGCTCATCTTGTTGTACTGGATCCTGGCGCTGCCGCATCGCGTAAATGTGGGCACGGGGTTTGTGGTGGGTGCCATACTGGATCTCATCAGCGGCTCCACGCTTGGCGTGCGCGCATTGTCGATGAGTATCATTGCTTATCTGGTCGCGCTGAAATTCCAGCTATTCCGTAACCTCGCGCTCTGGCAACAGGCGCTGGTGGTCATGTTGTTATCACTGGTCGTGGATATTATTGTTTTCTGGGCCGAGTTTTTAGTGATCAATGTCTCTTTCAGACCCGAAGTGTTCTGGAGTAGTGTAGTGAATGGTGTGCTTTGGCCATGGCTATTCTTACTGATGCGTAAAGTCCGTCAGCAGTTTGCGGTGCAATAAGGTTGATATGAATACTCTGTATCTTGCTTCAGGTTCTCCACGTCGTCAGGAGCTGCTCGCTCAGCTTGGTGTTACCTTTGAACGGCTGGTGCCTGGGATTGAAGAACAGCGACACCCGCAGGAGAGCGCACAGCAGTATGTTTCGCGTCTGGCACGCGAAAAAGCGCAGGCTGGCGTGGCGCTGGCGCAGCGTGATTTGCCTGTATTGG